>JAZRVD010000143.1:0-1301 GCA_045598945.1 Bacteroidales bacterium
AGGGACGATATAGCAGCCTTATTTAGACGAGAGTACCAAGTAGGTAGCACTATAGCATGCCACGACGGTACCGTATATAGGCTCGAAAAGAAAAAGCCTTTTGAGTATATTGACAGCTATATTACTGCGGTGTATTCTAATAAAAAACAAGAGTATAAAGCGTACGGCGACGCTAGAATAGAGGCCGAGACTTCGCTAGAGCTTATAAAGAGCTTAGTAAGGTCTGGGCATATTAGTTATACAGAGAGGTAACTATAAGCCATGGGAGAAAAAAGCAAACTTAACAGAGCCAGCTTTGAGATAGACGACAGCAAAATGCCGTCGGCTGAGGAAATGAAAGCATTTACAAAAACCGAGGAGATAGACAAAGCCTCTAGCTTAAAGTGCGACGAGATCGCCAAGAGGTTTGGACTTCTCTAAAGACTAAACAATACTAAGCACCCAGCACATGGGTGCTTTTATTATGCATTAAGAGGACACTCGGGAGAGCGTCCTTTTTTTATGGTCTAGGCGTGGACGACCTTAAAAGCTACGGTAACACTTAAGCATTACAAGTATAAATTATGGAGGCAACAATGGAAGAAAATAACAACTTAACACCAGAGACAGAACCAACACCAGCAAGCGATCCAGCGCAGGAGCCAGAGAAAAAGTACACTGACGCCGACGTAGACGAGATCGTAAAGCGCAAGCGTGCAAAGTGGCAGGAAGAGCAGACTAAAGCCCTCGAGGCAGAAAAAGCCAAGGCAGACGAGGCTGCAAAGCTCGCCGCAATGAATGCCACCGAAAAGGCCGAATACGAGAAAGCGCAGCTGCAGGCAGAAGTGGACGCACTCAAAGCTGAAAAGCAGCACAATTTACTTAGCGCAGAGGTACGTAAGAGTCTTGCAGAGGCAGGCGTAAGCGCTCCAGACGGTCTGGTAGATACTCTGGTAAGAAGTACAGCCGACGACACTAAAGCAGCCGTAGCAGCTTTTATACAGCTCTACAGTGACGCAGTTAACGTAGGCGTTAAGGACGCCTTAAAAGGCAGCGCTCCTACGGGCGGCGCTCCAGCTCCAGCGATCACCAAGGCCGAGATTATGGCCGTTAAGGATACGATCGCACGCCAGCGACTTATCGCAGAGCATATGGAGCTTTTTACCTAATTAAAATTTATAAGGAGACCACGAGCAATGGCAAACAACCAGACAATTACAACAGACGTAGCACCAGCTATCTCAGCGGACTACACTAGCAGACTTGGCAGCAACCTTAGACAGCTTAACGAGCTTCTTAGCGCAAGTGCTATGCAGGCACTC
>JAZRVD010000144.1:0-18259 GCA_045598945.1 Bacteroidales bacterium
ATATGGACAACTGTGTCCATATTATACAAAAAAGGGTTCAAGTAACGTGGAAAAAGTCAAAAAAGGCTCACGAAGGCGACCTCTGATAGCATACACTCGTCAACAGTTATCTAATTCTTTGAATTAAACGACAATCCCTATCGTACAAAACATAGAAAAATAAGAAGGCGAGGCGTTGTCGTGCAATAAGTGTGGATAGTGCTTTTGCCCTTACAGGGCGAGAATTGACGGGCGATAACACCCAGGGTCCCGCCCTGGGCTGAAGGCTTATTGCCCCGTTGGGGCGTTTATTACAAATTACCACTGTTTGACAAATCGCAAATAACAATCATCACTGTCCGCTAAATCACAAACCGTATAGTTTAATCCATTGATAGTAAAGAATTATGCTATACCTATTCCTTCCTCCACACACTCATTATCCTTTTGTGTTATCAGATAATGAGTCTGACATTTTCGTGAGTATTTTTTGTATAAATCAGCCCTTTTTTACTCTTTTATCAAAAAGTTTAGCGAACAGTAATATATTTCAACAGCAAAAACACAACTCTTTTACTTTCGCATCGTATAGTTTTTCGGGAGCTTACAGCGGACAAGAACAAGTACAGACTACCTCTTAGGTTTGATACGTTTGCTTCTGCGGGCATGAGAACATACTGGGAATGAAGCACGAGAGACAAGAGCCGCACCAACATACCCCACCAAAGAAACCTTGGAGAAGATGCCACTTTGGGAGACATCGAAAGATAGATGACCACGGCGTTTCCTTGCAGACATAGACAATCACTTTTCATCCAGCCAGAGTCCTATACAAAGATCAACCGACATTAGAAAAAGCATAGAACTCTGGCAGTAGCCTCCATCATTCCAAGGCATCGCCAAACGCCGACCAGAATGAAAACTACAACACCGCAATCCTATGCTTACCTATCTGCGTGGACGTACCATACATACAGATTAAGCAAAAGACATAAGTAATAGCTCCTCCTGGAAAAATTTGGCGATTTTTTGGAATAAGGAACTTACAAAATGCTTTTTACACTATTTGTTTAGAGCTTTTATCCCCAAACAAAGATAGTGCAAAAGTACAAAAAAATATAAAACAATTGTAAAATATTACGTTTTGTAAACAAAAACGCCACTGCATCAAAACTGTGGCAAAGCAGCGCCCATAGATGCCACCAACATGCGACATGCTCCCTTATAGTCGGCATACAGCGCTGTGGCAAATCCCATAGCCTGCAACAGTCGCTCGGTAGACAGCGCATGATACTGGCTTACCTCAAAGACAAGGAGCCCATCTGGCACAAGCGCCTTAGCGGCATGCAAGGCTACTGCACGATAAAAAAGCAATGGGTCGTCGTCAGGGACGAACAACGCCTGATGAGGCTCATAGTCAAGCACATTGCGCGACATATCCCTCTGCTCTTCATAACAGACATACGGAGGATTGCACACAATAAGATGGTAGGAAGATGGAGCAAGAGAGAAAGAAGACGACAAGACATCATATTGAAAAAAACAAACATCTACATTGTTTTTCACAGCATTGACGTGCGCCACCTGCAACGCCTTGTCGGAGATGTCTACGGCATGTACCTTAGCCTGAGGGAACGCCTTGGCAAGCGCCACAGCAATACAGCCGCTACCTGTACACACATCGAGGAAAAGAGGTACAACGCCTGCAAAGGAATACGATGCCGCAAAGACATCGATTACACGAGAGACTATCTCTTCCGTCTCCGGACGAGGGATAAGGGTATCGGAGGTTACAGAAATCTTGTTGTTGAGAAAATAGGTGTATCCCACAATATGCTGTACAGGACGATAACGCTGCAGATCTACAGAAGCCCAATAGAACTTTAACAGGTCGGACTGATTGACAGTACTATCGGCATTTAACAAAAGCTGCACAGTATCCCATCCCAAAAAAGCCTCAAAGAGACGCGCCAAGAAAGCAGACACCTCGTCGTGCGAATACTGGACATCAAGAAGAGAGTGGAAATAAGACTTGATGTCGCGGACACGATTAGAGGGGATGGGCATGTGGTGTGTGTTCATATACAGCAAGATGAAAGGCTATTTACGGCCAAAATCGGCAGGCACCTCGCCCCAGGCATCGGTGTCCCACTTGCGAATTTCAGTAGTATAGATATTGCTATCGAGCCATTTCTCGGCACGATGGACGTAATCCCAAAGGTCGGCAGTCTTCTCGTTGTACGGCAGCTTGCTACGACAACGATGTTGAGCCACCCAAGAGATGGCATTGACAGAGTCGGAATAAATGATTTGATTGAGGCTATGCTTTTTGATGTAAGATAGAGCGTGCACAATAGCGAGGAACTCGCCAATATTGTTGGTGCCGAGTGGCGCCTTGTAATGGAACAGTCGCGTAGAGGTGGCGACAAAGACACCTTGGTATTCCATCACGCCCGGATTGCCGCTACAAGCCGCGTCGACGGCAATGCTATTAAGGACAGGCGGGTTGGGCGTGCCAGGCTTGACGGTAACGACGCCAGAGGAGTCGACACAAAGCACGCTGACACGGCTCTTGCGGTTGTCGCTCGATGCCGACGATATAGCAGACGAAGGACCTTGACGAAAGGCCTCTTCCGCCAGAGCTTGCGATGGAAAGGCATGAAACTTAGCGCTGGGGAAGCCTTTTATCTGTTTTTCACACTCACGCCAACTGTCGTACACGCCAGGCTGCAGTCCCTGCCATACCACATAAAACTTTTGAGACTTAGACACAAAAAAAAAGAGTTAAAAATTACAGCGGCCACACAGAGAGCGACCGCTGTAGAGATTAATCAATAGTTGACAAACACGTTGTCATAACAATGCCTATTAAGCACCTAATTCAAGACGCTTGAAATCTACGCACTGGAGTTCCTTGTCAGCCTTAGCGATAGCGGCCTTGACAGAGCTCTTGTCGTCGGCATCGACAAACTCCTGAAGGAGAAGAGCGTTCTCTTGGAAATACTTGTTGAGACGACCTTGTGCAATCTGCATGATCTGCTTCTCGTTGAGCGAAGCGGCTTTTTCAGCACCGACAGTCTCCTTAATCTCATGGAACTTAGCGGCATCTTCCTCTGTTATCCAACCTTTAGAGATGTTGGACTGGATATGATCCTCAGAGTCAAAATGATTGGGGTTGAGACCGGCTTTCTTGACAGCGGCGTCGACAGCCTTGTTGACGAGCTCGTCTTTGGTCTTCTGGATATAAACACGCATCTCAGCATCCTTAGTCTCTTGTGGAACACTGTTCTCATCGAGGAAGAGAGGACGCATAGCCACCACATGCATAGCAATGCCATGACCGAGTTCGTCGAAGCCAGGCTTGTTGAGACCGGCGAGAGAAGCCATACGGTTGCCTGGGTGGATGTAAGAATACACGGCAGGAGCTTCGACAGCGTTGAAGTGAGCGAGTTCGATTTTCTCACCAATCTTTCCAACCTGGTCGGTGATAAGGTCAGCGACCTTGCGGCCTTCGATCTCCATGTCAAGGACCTGTTCCTTGGTGGTGAGATGAGCCTTCATAGCGTTGTCGATAATAGCATTGGCGAAAGCGACGAAGTCGGTCTCGCAGCTCAGCATGATGATAGCACCATAGTTGCCACTTGTTTTAGCGAGGACGCAGCCTTCATTGGCATCGCGGTCGGCGCGCTTGGCAGCCATTTTTTGACCTTTTTGACGAAGGAGCTCGATAGCCTTCTGAGTGTCGCCGTCGCATTC
Organism: Bacteroidales bacterium; assembly: GCA_045598945.1. Lineage (GTDB taxonomy): Bacteria > Bacteroidota > Bacteroidia > Bacteroidales > P3 > Colimorpha. The sequence goes on from JAZRVD010000144.1 coordinate 3,736, forward strand.
GACGAGAGCTTTTTTGCAATCCATCATACCCACGCCTGTGAGCTGACGAAGTTCATTAACTTGTTTAGCGGTGATTGTAGCCATAATTTAAAAAAGAGAGATAAAGAAAAGCAAACGGTACCCGGAAATAGAGAAGCAAAGGGAAGAAATCGAGTGGGTACAGCAAAAAGATTAAAAGAAGTGTTGGTAGGTGTGAAGCCTACGAAAAAGAAAACGACAGGCAGCACAACGAGCCAACACTTCGGATAGACGAAATTATTCAGCAGGAGTCTCAGCTGCAGGAGCTTGCTCTGCGTTGTTTCTCGATCTGCGAGGACGTGTCGTTTTCTCGACAGGAGCTTCAGCAGTTTCCTCGACAGCCTCAGAAGCCATAGCCTCTTTGTCGAGTTTGCGTTCATTTACGCCTTCCTGGATAGCCTCGGCGAGGAACTTGAGGATAGCGGAGATGGACTTAGAAGCATCGTCGTTGGCAGGGATTGGAAAATCGATAAGATCTGGGTTGCAGTTGGTATCGACGAGAGCGAAGGTAGGTATGTTGAGACGGCGAGCCTCAGCAACAGCGATGTGCTCCTTATTGATATCGACCACGAAGAGAGCGCTTGGGAGACGTTGCAAAGAAGCGATAGAGCCAAGGTTCTTATCGAGTTTAGCACGTTCGCGAGCCACCTGGAGACGTTCACGCTTGGAGATGTTGTTGAAATCCTTGTCGCGCATCAAAGCGTCGAGGTTGTTCATTTTCTTGACAGCCTTGCGAATGGTGGCGAAGTTGGTCAGCATACCACCAGGCCAACGCTCGGTAACGAAAGGCATATCGACGCTCTTAGCTATCTCAGCGACGACGTCTTTAGCCTGTTTCTTAGTAGCGACAAAGAGGATAGTCTTGCCCGACTTGGCAAACTGCTTAAGCATATTAGCAGCCTCGTTGGCCTTGAAGATGGTTTTTTGCAGATCGATGACATGAATACCGTTGTGCTCCTTGAAGATATAGGGAGCCATTTTAGGATTCCATTTACGTTTGAGGTGTCCAAAGTGACAACCAGCATCAAGTAATTCTTCGAATTTAAGTTCGTTCATTGTTAAAAAAGTTTACATTCCTAAAAACCAACTGCGAAGTAGAGCCATAAAGGGTCAGACTTAAGGATGACGCAAGAGTCTCGATATATCAGGCTGACAGCTGTCGACGCAGTTTGGATACTAAACATGCCAGAGCGGAGTAATCCGCAGAGGCGAGAAATATTAACGTTTGCTGAATTGGAAACGTTTGCGAGCCTTAGGCTGACCAGGTTTCTTACGCTCTACCATACGAGGGTCGCGAGTGAGAAAGCCTTCCTTTTTGAGAGTAGGACGAGCTTCGGCGTCGTTCTCGCAAAGGGCGCGGGCGATAGCCATGCGAAGAGCCTCAGCCTGACCGGTGATACCACCGCCGTCGAGGTTAGCCTTGACATCCCACTGACCTTCGACTTGAGCAGTTGCGAAAGGCTGGTTGACGATATACTGTAGCGGGCCGGTAGGGAAATATTCCTTATAATCGCGGTTGTTGACGGTGATTTTACCCGAGCCAGCGGTCATATATATACGGGCGACTGCCGTTTTTCTTCTACCGATAGTGTTGATTACTTCCATAGTGATTATCTGACTTCGTTAATGTTGATGACTCTTGGATTTGTACCCTGATAAGGATGCTCAGTGCCCACGATAACATGGAGATTGCGATAGAGAGCATCGCCAAGACGATTTTTGGGGAGCATGCCACGGATAGCATGTTCGAGGATACGCTCGGGGTGAGAGGCAAGGACCTTGGCAGGCGTAGTCTCACGCTGACCACCAGGATAGCCAGTGTAACGCTGATAGATTTTATCGGTCATTTTCTTGCCCGTGAAAACGATTTTTTCTGCGTTGATGATGATAACGTTATCACCACAATCAACGTGAGGAGTGAACGAAGGCTTGGTCTTGCCTCTAAGGATGTTGGCCACGCGTGTGGCGAGGCGACCTACGGTCTGACCCTCTGCATCAACGAGAACCCACTCCTTGTTCACTGTACCGGCGTTGGCCGAAACGGTTTTGTAACTTAAGGTATTCATGTTGTTATACGGTATGATTTACAAACATTTTTAGCATAATCCCCATTAGGGAGCAATCGGTGTCTTAAAAGCACGACAAGACAGGAAACAAAGAGAGCGACGGATAATCTCACTGCTTACATATCTATCTAAGATACAAGATATTGAACGGGTAATAAAATATCGTGTACCACGCTTTATGAGAGTGCAAATTTACAACTTATTTTTTTATTAACAAAATATTTTTGACAAGTGTTTTTAAGATTGTTGAAGATAGAAACAATTTAACGTAAAAGAGGAATGAGATAAAACAAATGACAAAAGGTGTAATATTATATTGCAATAGAATTGAAAAGGTGTTGCAATAGAACAAAAAGGCGGCATGCCATGCAAGACATGCCGCCTTATTAGTTAGGTCCACTATTTCTTATTCGGGATCAGGCTCTGTATATGTTTGGTTGACAAGCATAACATAGTTCTCGCCGCCATAAGAAAGGACAATGAGACCAGTGCGAGGAGTTGACTCGGTAAGTTCAGCAACATTAATGCTCAGAATTTTATCGACCACTGAAGCATTTGCCCAATTTGGAGAAGCGATCACTTTGACGCCCGTTTGTTCAAGAGAGATATTTTTGGTAGTACCCGCACGATGGAATGAAAGAGTCTGAGGATATTCCTCGAATGGAGAGACAGCAGAATAACGGCGGACAACGGTATTGAAATAATCAACAGCACCGTTATGAGTGTACGAAAAGGTAACCACACCGTCGCCAACTGCTGCTGTTGCTACTTCCAATTCAGAGCTATTTACATTGGCAGTAACATTGGTATTTGCCACGACATTCAATTCGCCTGTCAGATTGAGTGGGATAGTGCATGATGTAACGTCTTGAGACAAGGTTACGATAGTGGGGACGTCGACGCGACCAACGGCAGATTTTTCATACTGACGAACAAGAATCTGTGCTACTACATCACCAACAGTGATGAAAATGGATCCTTCGCGATAACGTTTGCTACCGCCGGTAAACTCTTCAAGATTGAAGTAAACGCCATTGCTGGTAAGCTTAATATTCTTGATCCAAGAATATCCCGAAAAGACATGCAGGTCAGAAACAGCAGCATTTTTGAGAGTGTATGGAGCGAAAGCACCCTGTGCCATATAATCGAACATCACATAAGGGGCAACGAGGAAAATCGATTTGGCAGAAGTGGCAGGATGGACGACACGCACGTTGGTAGCGACATTTTCAGAGCCCACTGTGGCTCTTAGAGTAATGACAGCTTCGCTAATAGTGTCTGTAGAGCAATTGGAGAAAGCTCTAACCGATAAGATTCCACTATTGATTTCTGCGGAGAGCCAGTCGACAGAGGATGGGATCTCGACTTCGTCAAATTGGACACTTTCGTTCATCTTTGCGCCTTCAATCCAGACAGCTTGCGTTACAGGAGTTGTGCCTTGCAGATAGACGGCAGGTTGAGTAACGATTTCAGCGCCATAGCTACCCGACTGCTTGATGGTGAGGGCAAGCTCCTTGTAGTATTCACCAAATGTAACAGATATCTTGACAGTTAAAGCACGTTCTGCACCAGTAATATTAGGACGGATAGAGATAGTAAACGTTTTTCTTAACGTATTACCACGCTTTTCTTCAGAAATCGTATCAAGGCTTTTACTCTCATACATAGCATTGCCGCCTTCTGGGTAAGCCTCAACATTTGCATTAGCAGCAGTAGCGACGACTGTAAATAGAACGTCGGTAGCGCCAGATGCAGGTATTAGGAGAGTGTCTTCAACAAGGTAGCACTCAATAGAAGCTGCAGGAGCCTGAGTGATGCGAATAGTTTGCACTTTGCCATCGTCGGAAGTGATAACAATAGCGCCCTCACGAGCGTCAACGTCATCATTATAGCTAAGTACGTTGAGCTTGGCGACATGAGAGCCAAGACCTGATGTTGGGTTGACCATAAACCAGAGATTGTCTGGGTCTTCGACTAACTGACCATCTTCAACAGTATAGCACTTGAGAGTCCAAGAAGTGTTAGACATAATTTGGAAGGTGGCATAGTTCTGATTCTGGGTAAGTTCGATAAGGTCGGAAGGCGAAGAGACGGCTGTTTCCTCATCGGACCGGCAGGCGGCAAAAAGCAGCACAGCGGCCAGAACAAGAGACATTACTTGAAATATTCTTTTCATTATGTATCGATATTAAAAGTGAGGCCGAAGTAGCGAAGCTACGAGGCAAAAAACTAATTATTTTGCAATGTCGTGGAGATACATGATGTCGATGTTGCAGGTACGCGTATTCTGCATCATGCGATATATCTGACGATAATTGTTGAGTTTGCTAAGTTTAGACTTGCGCTGCTGAAGGTCTGAGGTGTTGACGACAATGTCGCGAATCTCGCTCTTGTTGGAGAGGTCGGAGTTATCGACAAGATAAAGGAGTTCGTCCCAGTTTTCAGCGATAGCGGTAACATGAGCCTTAGCGGCCATTTCAGGCGAAAGTTTTTCAAGACGTTTGAGGACGGTCTTGGAGCGACGCTCGGCAAGCTGCTTGTTGTAGCCGTAAGAGCCGTCAGGAGAGGAGGCGACAGCTATTTCGACAGCGATAACGCGTGCGTCGGCATCTTGAGCGAGCTGATTATACTTATCGACAGCATACTGAAGCTGTTCATCGACGACGGAGTCGATAAGCTGAGCGCTTGAGAATGGAAAAACGGACTTGCTGTTGAAGTCGATAGTGTTGCTATCGAGAGCGAGGCACTTGCGGTCAGGAGCAGCATTGAGGATACGAGGTTCCTCGCCGTAGTCCTTGCGGTTTTTCAGTTTAAGACGGTTGGCACGGCCGGCTGCGGAGAAGTGAGAGCGGGACAAGCCATAACGAAGGTTATCGTCGTCATCGCCCTTAGCAGGGTCGTAAGCGTACTCGATAGAGTCGTTATAGTTGGCCACCACCACATTGCGCGAGGAGCGGCATGCGGAGCGTTTCTCAACCTGGATAGAGAGAGCGATACCGGTAGCGGAGCTCTTAGGACGAGACACCATCTCATTGTAAGGGATTACAGAACCGTCGTTATCGTAAGGGAAAGTGATAGCATCGTTAGGGTTGGTGGTACGATAGCGATAGCCTTCTACCGATACCGAAGGCATAGAGACAGTACCCGACGGAGTGTAGAGGACAGGTGTGATAAAATAAGCCTCGCAACTGTTGAGGGAGCCCTTGGCGACGTCGGCAGAGAAAGAGACCTTTACAGTGTCGTCGGTAACATAAGAGCAGATCTTTTTGACGGTAACACCCCCATCGTCGGAGGTAACTTCCGTAGATTGAGCGCTGACGAGGGCAGGCGCGAGTGCTGCGACGAGAGCGAAACTAAGTGAAAGTATATGTTTTTTCATAGATTACAAAGGGCTAAAAACTGTAAATAAAGTTGATGCCAAGGCGAGTGATACCCCAGGTATCTTTAAGCCTATTACCGAACATTTCGTGGTCTCCGACCTCAAACTCTCTTGCCTCGAGGTCGTAGTCGGCATGAGCGTAGCCTACACCGATGGTGAAATCGACACCCCAGTGAGTGCTAAGGGGGAGCAGGTAGCCGTAGTGAATGCCACCGCCATAAAGGTAGCCGTTGTAATTCCAATCACAAAGGCCGGCATTAAAGTTGGTGTAGATGCCATGCAGACCGATATAGCTGCCATGGAACTGCTGACAGAAGAAGAAGTTCGCATCAAATTCACCAGTAAAATGGCGAGCGCTGCGATCATTTGCAAAGACAAAAGGATTAGCATAAGCATGAAGACCGAGGCTCCAATGCTGAGAGAAGCGAAAATCTACGCCAGCGTTGATAGTACCGCAGCCGAGCCAACCGAGGGCATTGGTCTTAACAGCAAACCCCTGAGCAAAGAGAGCCGATGCAGAGAGCATAAGCGTCAGAGCAAGAATGAGAGTTTTTTTCATAAAGCGGAAAGACATTAATTGATTTCTAAATGGAAGTTTTGAACAACGTGCATTGTCGTAGCCTCCGTTTTGCCACCATCGGCAATAGTAAAGACAACAACAGCATGACGATAGTCGTAACCATCGTTAGGAGCGGCGACCATAGATAGAGAAGCATCGCCAGAGCCAGTCGTCGCAGACAGCTGAAGCCATTCCGAAGCTGACTCCGGAGTGATAGAAGCCTTCCATTCACGATTAGCAGTAACATTAAATCCCAGAGTAGCACCATCAGCAGTAACAACATACTCTTCGGGATTGACCGAAATGCGAGGCAGCTCATTCTCTTCCTTGTCGCACGAAGCGAAAGAGAGCAAAGCCAAGACACCCACAAATAACGAAAGCAAGAATTTTCTTTGTTTCATTGCGTATCTGATTTATAAATTAATTAGTAATAAAGGTCATAACAAATAACACAAAGATGTTATACCACATATAACACCCCAAAAACATTGTTTTTATACTATCCAAACAAATTTTTGCAAAAATAATTATTTTTTTTGAAACATTTTTTTATTAACAGTTTTTTTTCATAATATTATATTTATTCTACAATAATACAATTACTTAACCATCACAAATAATTTAGAATGCGGCGGAATAACGATGGTTTTTTGCGAGGTTTGTCGACAATAATCACATTTTTTTCAACTTCTTCCTTTTTCGTTTCAACAATAGTTTTTTTCGCCTCAAAATCAAAAAGAGGCGCCTCTCCGAGAGGATAGGTGTCGGCGAATATTTTCAGCGAGCTATAACAAATAGAGTGATACGTATGGGTGAGCAGCGGCGTATGGTAGCAAAAATAGGGCAGGTAGCAAATACCCGGATGCGGAGCAAGCCCCATAACGAAGAGGTGGTTGTTGTCTTTGTCTATCAAGAACTTGATAGCACGTCGCAAGCAGTTGCCGCGAGGCATCATAAGAGCAGTGTCGAGAGGGTTGGTAGAGAACGAAGCACCCCAAAGAAAGAGAGACGGGTGGTTTCTATCGCGATGCAGCAGATTGTTGGCACGATACATATAATGTTCCAGAAAGTCATCGTTAGCTGCGGCAGAGCTGTCGGAACGAGCGTCGGAGAAGGCACAACAGTTCCACACGGCAATGCCTATAGAGTCGCAGACATCGTATAGTGCCTCCGATGCAGGAGCAAGAAGCCGTATCATATCGCAATTAGACTGCTTGATATTGACCAGGAGAGTGCGAAGAGAATCGTAGGACACGGCAAAGGGAGGATAGAAAAGCTGTATGTGCGGGCAAAAGGAGGCGTTGTTGAGGAACAGCATGGAACGGCTGATGGTGAGGGAGTGGAAGCCGACAGGCTGAGACACGGTATGCAGTATGCTATCGTTGGCAGCCCTAAGCAGAATAGTAAGATAGTAAAGGTTGGGCGACTGCGGCGACCAAGCATCGACATGCCCTACCCCGCCCTTCAACAACGGGAAAGAGGTGAACCAGTCGCGTATATCAAGCCGGCGACGAGCAGAGAAAATGATGTTGCGGAGAGAGTCGTTGGAATATGGCGTGCGAGAAAGCTGGATTTCTACGACCATACGGGAGGAGACCTCGCGAGAGAGGTCGACGGAGACTTCGAGATGTCCGTTGCCAAGCGTGTCGACAAGAGCTGTTACGCGATAGTCGGTGATATAGGTAGATGGCAGCGAGAGAAGCTGAACAGGCTGAGAGATGCCACGAGGTGGAGCCACAGAGCACTTGTTGAGAAGCAACGGTATGCTATCGACCAAAGAGCCGGTAGAAGAGGGATGGACGACCAGAAGCAAGCGGTTGGAATCCGACGAAGAGAGATAGCGCGAGATGTCCCATTCGGCAGGAGTAAAGGAGTCTTCGGAATACCCCACATACCTGCCATTGACATACACAGAAAGTGCTGACGACACAGCACCCACCTTGACAAAAGTGCGTCGAGAGCCCCACGAAGAAGGGAGTTTGAAATTATAGAAGTAAAGCGCTACAGAGTCGTTAGAAGGCAGCAGAGACGGCAAAAAGACCGTCTTCCAGTCCGACAGCATGGCAGAGGTAGAAGAGATGTAACCAATATTAGAAGGTATCTTTGCATAAGAGCACGAGCGCCACCCGTCGCCGATGGTCATAAAAAACGAAGTGTCAACATCAAGGTTAGCAGCATGAGCTCCCACCTTGTTGAGACGATAGGTAGCCACATCATTGACACGAGGCTGAGCCAAGACAGAAGCGCCTACGATAACAAAAAATATTAGTAATGTGCAATATAAATATTTCATAGCGTATGCAAAGATAAACAAAATAAAAAAAACATGGAAACAAACATCTATACGACAATCCCCATAAAAGGCTGACGCAGACACAATATCATTATAAATCAAAAAAATATTGTTATCTTTGCAAATCAAAAAAAACGAGCAACGATAGATGACAGGACTGGTCATACGCAGCACAGGAAGCTGGTACAACGTGCAGGAAGAGAAGAGCCGCAAAGTGGTAGAATGTCGTTTAAGAGGCAGCTACCGACTGCGCGGCAGCAAGCAGACCAACCCAATAGCTGTAGGCGACTGGGTAGACTATGAGCTGTGCGACGACGGGACAGGCGTGATACACGAGGTACACGAGCGCAAGAACTATATAATAAGGAAAGCCACCAAGCTCAGCAAACAGACCCATGTGATAGCCGCCAACATCGACCTACTATGCGTGGTGGCGACAGTGTCGATGCCACGCACCAGCACAGGCTTTATAGACAGGCTGCTTGCCACCGCCGAGGCGTACCACATACCTTCATGCTTGATAATAAACAAGATAGACTTGCTAACAGAAGCCGACGACCAAGCCTACAAAGACTGGCTGAGCAAACTCTACACAACAGCAGGCTACAGAGTATACGAGACGTCGGCACTTTATAGCAACGGCATAGCGGAGCTGCGAGAAGCGATGAGCGACAAGACCGTGCTACTAAGCGGACATAGCGGAGTAGGCAAGTCGGCGCTATTAAGCGCATTATGCCCTGGTTTAGAGATACGGATAGGCGAGATCAGCGAGTGGACAGAAAAAGGCAAGCATACCACAACCTTTGCTGAGATATATCCCGTAGAGCTACCCGGAGCAGGAGCATGCAGAGTGATAGACACACCCGGTATAAAAGAGTTCGGGATGGTAGAGATGAATGCAAACGAAGTGTCGCACTATTTTCCGGAGATGCGAGCAAGGGTGCAAGGGTGTCATTTTTCCAACTGCACACACCGCCACGAGCCTGGCTGCGCCATAAAAGAGGCCGTGGAAAACGGCGAGATAAGCGAAGAGCGATATACCAACTACATCAACATAATAAACGATATAATAAATCAATAACAATATGGTAAAACTACTACCCACAAAAAGAAAGCTATTGGCTTTTTTACTGCTATTAGCCATGACACCAGCAGCAATAGCACAGACGACCGTGAAGGGCACTGTGATAGCCGACGACGACGGACTGCCCATGATAGGCGCCACAGTAATAGCCGAAGGCACCAACAAAGGCACTGTAACCAACATTGACGGAGAATACACCTTGGAAGTGCCGGCAGGAGTAAACAACATAGTGTTTAGCTATACCGGCTATCAGAAACAGACACATTCTGTAGCCCCGATCATCAACGTAACGATGAAGCCCATAGCGGAGATGCTCAACGAGGTGGTGGTAACCGCCATGGCAGTAGAGCGCCAGAAGCGCAGCCTTGGCTACGCCGTGCAAGATGTGAAAGCCGACGAGCTGACGCAAGGAGCCACGCAAAACGTTGCCAAAGCTTTGCAAGGCAAGGTGGCAGGAGTACAGATAACACAGGCCGGCGGCAACCTCGGAGCAGGCCAACGCATATCGATACGAGGCAACTCGTCGTTTGGCAGCAACGAGCCATTGATAGTAGTAGACGGAGTGCCTATCAACAACAACACCACCACCATATCGAACAGTGCCGACGCCGGTTTTATCGATGCTGGCAACGGCTTGTCGGACATCAACCCCGAAGACATAGAGAGCATATCGGTGCTGAAAGGCGGATCAGCCGCCATCTACGGCATGCGAGCAGGCAACGGAGTGATACTCATAACCACCAAAAAAGGCAAAAGCAAAAAAGACGACGGCAAGATGAAGATAACCTACGACGGAAGCCTCACCTTTGACCGCATATACAACCTGCCCAACTATCAAGACAAATACGGACAAGGCTCGATGGGATCGGAATACGACTACAAGCAGCTGCTCAACAGCGGATTTTTTGAAGAGGACAACGTCAGCTATCAAGACTTTGTAGTAGGCAACTGGCACACACGCGATGAAAACGGCAATCTGATAGACGGCAGTACCTTAGGCATGGGCTACAAGTATGTAGACGGCAGAGGCGGCGGCATCAACGACGGATATGACGAGAGCTGGGGGCCGCGATTGGACATAGGTTTGAAGATACCACAATACAACAGTCCCATTGTCAATGGTGTGCGACAAGCCACCGACTGGATATCGCACCCCGACAACATAAAAGACTTCTTCCAGACAGGTATCAGCCAGAGCCACCTGTTTGCCATCAGCAACAGCGGCGAGAAAGGCTACTACAGAGCATCTGCAGGCTACACCGGACAGACAGGAACAACACCCAACACCGAACTTGAACGCTACACGGCAAACATTAGTGGCAACTACATCTTTAACAAATACCTGAGCGTAGACGCCTCGCTAAACTACACCCATACCGAAAGCGACAACCTGGTACACAACAACTATTCATTCCTAAACCCATTAGAAAGCATAATGCAATGGTTTGGACGGCAAGTAGACATAGAAGACCTGAAAAGGAACTACACCAAATATGACGAAAACGGCGACCCCTACAACTGGATGCAAGCCTACCATCTCAATCCATACTACAACCTATACAACAACACCAACTCGTTAGATCGCGACCGCTTGATAAGCAAAGGAAGCGTATGGGTAACCCCTACCGACTGGCTGAAGATAGAGGGGCGAGTAGGCTACGACATGTATCACAACACAATGTTTAGCAAAACATTAGAAACCTCTGACCAGCCAAATGGCAGCTTGAACTATTTTACGAAATCGAACCACGAGCTCAACGCAGACCTCATAGCCTACCTCAACCACAACTTTGGTGAATGGAACCTAAGCGGACTTGTAGGAGCCAACCTCTACAACCTGCAAGCTGAAACGACAGGAATAGAAGCAGGCGAAAACGGATTGTCCGTGCCAGGCTTATACACGCTCACCAACATCAAAGGGATACCCTATCTCTCTATGGGGCACAACAGCATACGCAGCAACTCAGTATACGCCAATGCCACAGCAGGCTGGAAAAACCAAGTCTTCTTGGAGGCAAGCATACGCAACGACTGGCATTCCACGCTAAACACGCCATTCTTCTACCCCTCGATAAGCGGCAGCTGGGTGCTTACAGAGACCTTCTCCAACTGGCGTAGCGACAACTTCAACTACCTCAAGCTGCGCCTGAACTGGGCCAACGTAGGCAATGCCACCAACGCCTACACAACAGGCAACTACTACCAAAACTACAGCACGAGTGTCAACGGCGTAAACAGATTTCGCATATCCAACACCATACCCAACATCAACCTGAGGCCAGAAAACGTCAACACGTCGGAGATAGGCATCGAGGCGGCATTCTGGGACAACCGCATACGTCTCGACATGGCGGCATACTACAAAACCACGACCGACGAGATAATGAGCATAGAGATAGCCCGGTCAAGTGGGTTCAGCTACATGCTCATCAATGCCGGCGAAGTACGCAACGTAGGCGCCGAGATATCACTCGGCATAGACATCTTGCAGAACCGCGATGGCTGGAACTGGACAAGCCATATCAACTGGAGTCGCGACAAATCCACCATCGTAGACCTCTACGATGGATTGGACAAATATATGCTAAGTCAGACATGGATAGCGTCGACCTACGCCATAGTAGGCAAAAGCTGGGGAACATTAATGGGTACCGGATTTATATACAACGAGCGAGGCGAAGCCATCGTTGACGAGAACGGCTTTCCACTTTTTGAAAGCGGCAAAGAGCTTGCCGATATAATGCCAGAATGGGCATTGAACTGGAACAACGAGATATCCTACAAAAACCTCTCGTTAGGCTTCTTGCTCGACTTCAGCTACGGTGGCTCCTTCTATTCTGTAACGCACATGTTTGGAGCGCAAAACGGACTGTTCGACTTTACCGCCGAAGGCGACCTACGCGAAAATGGAGCCGTATTTGGCAAGAATATATGCAAAGACATAACCTTTGTCAACGCCGACGGCACGCCAAACACAAAAGTCGTCGATCCAGAATCGGCATTCAAATACTACTACAATATTACCGAGATGAACATCATCAACGCCTCGTACCTCAAGTTGCGCGAGATGTACATCTCCTACCGACTTCCCAAGAGCTGGCTAAAGAAACTGCACGTTATCGACGAAGCAAAAGTGTCGATAGTAGGCAGCAACCTTGCCATACTATGGTTGCACAAAAGCAATATCTCACACATCGACCCCGAGAGCATGATGAACACAGGCAACAAAGGCGTTGGATTGGAAGACACCTCATGCCCTCCCACACGCAGCATAGGCATTAAACTAAATCTCATCTTCTAACATATAGACATCTACGACAATGAACAAGATATACAACACACTATTTGTAGCAGTCATAGCCACCGTGATGCTATGTACCAGCTGTACAAAAGACTTTGACGAGATAAACACCAATCCCGACAAAGCAACCGAAGAGCAGGTACCAGTAACCAACGTTCTCGCATTCTGCGAATCAGCAACATTTGAAACGCTCTTTGACCAATGGATAAGCTTAAGAGACCTTGGACCATTCTCCGGACAGATAGCACAATGGCAATACTCTGAAGAAAGCTACTATGTACCACGTCAAAGTACTGATGCCAACGCCTGGTCAAATATCTACTGCATCATCAGCAACGTTCGCACCATAGAGGAGCGCAGCACTCCCAACAGCAACATGTGGGCTGCGGCTACAGTATTTGAATGTCAACTGTTTCAAATGGCCTGCGACACATGGGGCGACATACCTTATAGCGAGGCATGCGTGATAAGCAAACCCAACAAAAAGCCAGCCTACGACAAACAGAGCTTCATCTACCTCGACTTGCTGAAAAGACTAAAAACAGCCACCGAGACATTCGACGACAACAGCGAAGGCTTGGGCAAAGGCGACCTGCTGCTCAACAACAATATAGACTACTGGAGACGCTATGCCAATGCCCTGCGTATACGCATAGCGGCACGCATAGCCAAAATAGACCCCACAACAAGTGCCGCAGTAGTGAACGAGATACTTGGCGACCCAGCCAAATACCCACTACCAGAGACTTCCAGCCACAACATATTCTACTTCGCCGATGGCAATAGCGTATACGAAGAATGGGCTTCTCTTTACAACAAACGACCTGGCGAAGTCGGCATCAGCAAGGCATTAGCCAACGCCTTAAAGGAGCTCAACGACCCACGCCTTCCTGTCTATGCCGAGCCCACACAAGACTATCTCAACGGCAAAAGCAGCGAGAAATATGCAGGACACCAACACGGCTTGCGCACCAATGCCAACATCACAAGCGTGTCGTCAATCGGCGAGCGTTTCTGCCACAAAAAAGACTTTGGAGGCTTTGTGCCATTGCTACGCAGCTGCGAGACATATTTTGCATTAGCATATATGAAACACCTCGGCATAGAGACAACGGGATATAGCGAACAAAGCGCATACGAAAAGGCATTACGCCTGTCGCTTGAAGAAAACAATATAGCCGATACAGCCATAACACGCTTCCTGACTAACGAAGGCGCTTTTGACGGCAGCGAAGAAAAACTCGCCACGCAATGGTGGATATCGGTATTCAAAAACAGCTACGAAGCATGGAGCATATATCGCATGACTGGCCACCCCACAAGCAACATCATGGCACCTGGAAGCGTATATTCCAACCACAACACACAGCCTTTGGTATATCCCTATCCTGTAACCGAAGAAAACCTCAATACAGCGAACCAACGAAAAGCCAACGAAAAGACCGTCGACCTCTTCTGGGGCAGACAGATGTGGTGGGACACCCGCACTGACGTGTATTAACAAACCGACTAAATATATAATTTCTGACGCAAGCACCATGCAAGAAACTATGTAAAAACGACTAAAGAAATCATTCACGATCAAAAACAGACAAACAGGATAACGGCTGTCGATACAGCCTCACATCTTTACCCCAATGCACTCTACCTTATCGTAGAGTGCGTTTTTATTACATGATTTTCAAAACAATACACAAATGATACAAAATGGAACGATAAAAACAATATATCTTTTTATTACTGTCCGCTAAAACTTTTTGATAAAAGAAAAAAAAGGGCTGAATTCTTTTTGTGGATTCAGCCCAAATTGTTACCTTTGCTTTT
>JAZRVD010000145.1:0-9634 GCA_045598945.1 Bacteroidales bacterium
AGAGGCTCAGAAAGGGCCGCCACTGCCAACACTTTTTGATTAGGGGGGCTTACTTTTGGAGAAATGCAACCCGAAGCCAGTATTTACTTGGCTCCGGGCAGATAATTTATGCTATTTTGAATTTTACCGGACAGCAATAATTTGAAAGGTTATTTTATTTGTTAATTAGTATTGTTCTGTAAAGGAATGGTGAAAAGAAATAGTTGACAAGTTGATGTTTATTGTTGCTAAAAATTAAGGAGATTTTCTATTGTGGTGTCAGTAAACGTTCTCCAGATTTCAAGTTTCACTTTTTTGTAGTCATCAAAGAGTTGTCCGACGCGCTCTATTTCGAATACCAGACGGAGGTTATTTTTGTCCTCATTTTTTTGACCTTCCTTGCGATAGCCAAGGCGGGCAATCTTGATATAATAGAGGTCGCGAATGCCCTTGCTTGAGAGGTGTGGCATGAAGTAGTAGAGTTTATTGAGTGCAATGGTAGACGGAAATTTCTTGCCGGTATAGTAAATTTTTGCAGAGCCATTAAGATATTGCTCTTGATTATCTTTTTTGACGTTACAGATGAGGAGGTTTTTGGTGTGGTCGACATGTAATAGTGTTTTTGACGATTTTTCACCATACTTAAAATCATCTTCTCGTACCATGAAATTCTGGGTGATGGGGTCTAGTTCATATTGGTTGAAAAGCTCAAAGAAATTGAGTTGTTTTGTAATAGGACGTTTAGTGTTGTGTTCAATACGTTTCTCGCCAGAGTAACGAAAAATTGCATCGGCAACAAAGTAACCCAGATTGACAGGTACGGCATTGCCTATCATTTGCTCAATGTCGGTTTTTGTTCCTTCAAATGAAAAATTTTCTGGGAATGTCTGAATCATGCTTCGTTCACGGGTCGAAAGCGGACGTACTCCTTCTAATGAGTTCACAGGGTCGCTTGGGTGAAGCTTGTATCCTTTTGGCATAGGACGATTTACTCCACGAATGGTTGCACTTGGTTCGTCTGTGCTGAAAATACCACGGCGAACATAACTGCGAGGATGACGATAGTAATATTTTATATCGAGCTTGTCTCCAAAGTATTCGGCGACACTCATTTCGTGATCGGCGAGTTTTTCTCGTATGGTGTTTTGCATGAAGTCGTTCTCTGCACCTAAACGACCTATCATAACGAAACGCTTACGACGCTGTGGAACGCCACATAAAGCAGCATTTAAAACAGTATAACTTGTGCCATAACCTGCTTCATGGAATATTGTAAGTGCATCTTGCAATTTTTGTGTTTTGGTTATACGTTCTACATTTTCCATGACAAACCATTGTGGACGGATGGTCGCAATAATACGAGCGTAGCAAACCGTGAGATCGCCACGTCCATTGTTCTCGTTACGTTTCCCTGCTGATGAAAAATCTTGGCAAGGAGGACCTCCGATAATTATGTCTGGTGCAAAGGGAAGAATTTTTTCTACTGAACTATCAACATCCATTAAATCGGTGCGAAATGCTGGATGATTAAAATTATTACGGTAAACGGTAAGTGCATCTTGCCAGTTGTCAAAACCGGCTACGACTTCCATTCCTGCCTTTTCAAATCCAAGGCTAAGACCTCCGCATCCGCAGAATAAATCTACAACTCTCATGCTATTTAACAAATAATTCAGGGTGACTAACAAGATAAGCATCAAATCTACGTTCTGGACGGAGAAATTTTTGACCATCGCCAAGTATGATGTGTTTGATGTCGTACTTAGAGATACGTGGTTTTGTTAGTTCATCGCATCTCATTAGTGGATTAGTAAGTTTTCCACTAATAGCAAATGCTTTGTCGGTCTTGTAGTTATAGGCGAGATCATTCACAATGTCTGTGTAGTTGAATTTATCGAATTGGGTGAAATCCCATAGCATTTTGTAAAGCCAGATTATTGTACGTTGATTACGGGAAATGTCATCTACTGCATTTGCTTCGCGCAGACACATTTGGATGACGGAGAGATTTGACCATATAAAAACATCAAGACAATTCTCTTCAAGATCAGTCAGTTGTTTGTTCGTTTTCCATATAGGTTGCATGATAAGCGGAATTTGCTTGTTCACGGCTTCCTTGGAAACGATTTCAATGGCTCGCTTTATCGCATCGTAGTGAGGAACTATTTGCCGAATTTCGCTCCAATTTTTGATTTCAGAGCCAATGGTATTTAATATCTTATGTAGTCTTTGTTTACCAGTTGGTGAGTCATAGCATGAACAAATACTGCATGCAAGAAATAAAATAGTTGGTGAACGTATAACAATTTCACTGCCGTAATCCTCATCAGGGCAATCCTTTGTTGTGTTATCAGGTAAGGTTGTTAGCTTCACTTCGAGACCTCTAACAGCTTTTTCTAACGTACGGTTAATCATAACAAGGTCAATCTTTTCTTTCTTTGTTGCCGTGTAATACTGCTCAAAAGGATAGAAGCCTGCCTCATAGTTATAATATGCTTCATCGCTTAAAGGGTCAACACCAAGAAGAGTGGTCGAGTCTATGTATTCATGTATAATCTTATTGTCTTTGTTGGTACAAATGAATACGGGTTTAATATTCTTGCTCCCCATGTATGCCACAAGCGAAGCAGGGAAAGAACTGTTGAACTGATTTTTCCCCCATGCATCCTCTGAACGATAATCTCTGCTAGAGTACTTTTGTCCGAAAAGACTTGGCTCTAATTTTTTTTCTGATACTATTGTATTATTATTTTTTGCCATTATATTTTGAATTTAGTTTTTTTGTAAAGTTTTATTGTAGGTGAAAAAGTGCCTATGAATGTGTTGTATAGTTGCAGGCTATACTACCATGCTATGCCGTGCTGCACGCACCATTTCTTGGCGGTCTCGTTGCCCAATTTGGCGGACTTCTTGTAGCAGGTCTTTTCTTTCTTTTCGTCGTTCATCTTGTGATGAAGCTGTGCCATAAGGAAGTATGTCTCGCCGTCTTGATTGTCTATGACGGTAGCGTGTGCGTATGCTTGCAAGGCTTTTTTGTATCGGTCTGATACAGTGTAGGTGTGTCCCAGCCCTTTGTAGCCTTCGGCGCTGTTTGGAAAGAGCCGGTTTATTTTGGTGAAGTATGACACCGCCTGGTCGTAGTGTCCGAGGTCGCAGTAGATGTTGCCGATGGCGATGTATGCCGATTCCCTCATGCTGTCCAAGGCTATAACTTCGTTGTAGCATATTATGGCGTGCGTCTCGTCGCCACGCAGGCGGTAGGCTCTGCCTAATGCACTATAGAGTCTTATAGACGTTGGACATCGGCGTAGCCCTTTTTTTAGCAGATTGGAGGCTGTCTCTCCGTTGTTTTTCAGGCAGTACATCGTTCCAAGGTTATAGTATGCGTCTATATTGTTGCTGTCGAGTCGTATGGCTTCTCTAAATTCTTTCATGGCCTCGTTGTCGGAGCCTTTCTTGAAATATATTACGCCCAATGCGTTATGGGCCCGCGAATCGTTGGGGTCTTTGGCTATGGCTTTCTTTATCCATGAAGAGGCGTTGACCTGCCTGCCTTGCGCACTTTCGCATAGTGCTAATGTCGTCATGGGCGATACCGTCTCACCCTCTTCTATGGCTTGTTCTGCGTAGCTGTGCGCCTCGTTCCATTTCTGCTGTTCTGCAAGACAGAGGGCAAGGTAGGCGTAGCCGGCTCCGCTGTGGTTGTGCCGTAGCAGCTCTTCCGCTTCTTCAAACTTGTCTTTTTGTGTCATCAACATTCCAAGGCGTAGGTAGCCTTCTGGACAGCTGTCGCCTTTTATGGCTTCCCTGTAGTAATGTTCGGCTCTTTCGTACAGGCTGTTGGATTCTGCGTTTATACCTTTTTCAACAAGTGTGCTGCATTGGCACATCGCTTTGCCGCCACCCACACACAAAATGGCTGCGATTATTAGTATTGTATATGTTTTTTTCATCATTTTGCAAAGGTACTAATATTTTTTTAATGAGCATATACTTTATGTGTTGTATATCTCTTTGCTCTGTCTTTTGAACGGTAAATAAATAAATACGTCGGAATTATAAAAAAAAATGTACTTTTGCAGTGTGGAAGTAAATACAAAACAACCTGTAAGGAACAAGGAACGAATGACCTACGAAAGGGCATTCCAGATGAATGGAAAGACACCTCCTCAAGCTGTCGAGCTCGAGAAGTCGGTGCTTGGTGCATTGATGCTTGATCAGAACGCTTTGTCCAATATTATTGAGACGTTGCACGAAGGTTGCTTCTACAAGCCTGAGAATCAACTTGTCTTTGCGGCTATACGCAAGCTTTTCGACCTCAATAAGCCCGTCGACATGCTTTTGGTGGTAGAACAGCTGCGTCAGGACGGTAAGCTGCAGGCTGCAGGTGGTGCGTATTATGTGGCCGAACTGACCAACAATGTTGTAAGCGCCGCTCATATTGAATATCACGCCAGAATACTTAATGAAAAGTTTATCCAACGCGAGGTTATCCGTATCTCTACCGAGAGTCTTACTGATGCCTACGAGGAGACAACCGACGTTGTTGAGCTGCTCGACCGCACGGAACAAAAGTTGATGGACATCAACGATAAAAACTTCCGTCGCGATATTCAGCCTTTGGGCGACCTTGTGCGTATCGCCAACGACCAGATTGCTAAGGCACAAGAGTCGGAAGGGCATGTCGTGGGTCTATCGTCGGGATTTATGGAACTCGATCGTTATACAGCTGGTTTCCAGCCGGGAACGTTAATCATACTTGCTGGACGTCCTGCCATGGGTAAGACTGCTTTGGCGTTAAGTATGGCTCGCAATATGGCTGTCAAGTTTCAAAAGCCCATTGCTTTTTTCTCTCTTGAAATGTCTGGCGAAGAACTCGCCATGCGTCTTATCTCCAGTGAAGCAGGCATACCTGGCGACAAGTTGAAGAAAGGTGTCAAGCTTGAAGGTTGGGAGAAGATAGCCCTATCGCAAAAGTCTCAGGTCTTGGGTAATGCACCTATATTTATCGATGCCACGTCGCAGCTCTCTATCTTCGAGCTTCGTGCCAAATGTCGTCGTCTGCGTCAAAATCACAAGATAGAGATGGTCTTTATCGACTATTTGCAGCTGATGACAGCAGGTGGCGAGCTGGGCAGGGGTGGTAACCGCGAGCAAGAGATAAGCACTATATCGCGTCAGCTCAAAGCTTTGTCGAAGGAGTTGGGCATACCTGTGTTGGCTCTTTCGCAGCTTAGCCGTGCCGTTGAGACGCGCGGCGGCTCCAAGGAACCTCAGCTTAGCGACCTTCGTGAGTCTGGCGCTATAGAGCAAGACGCAGATATTGTGATGTTTGTCTACCGTCCAGAGTACTATCAGATATTGGAAGACGACAAGGGCTCTACCTTAGGCAAGGCGGATATTATCCTTGCCAAACATCGTAGTGGGTCGATAGGTAAGGTTCGTACAAATTTCATTGCTAAATTCGCCCGTTTTGAGGACGAGGACGTCTTGTCGGATACTTCGGGAGGAGGCATGCCGACAAATAGCGGCTTTGATGTGCAGGGTGGTGGCTCTATAACTATTCCGTCGGGCATGAATAGTTTTGTCGGCTCGTCGAATACTATTAGTGGCAACACCTCCTTCGACACCGATTTCCCATCGCCTGATGGCGACGTACCTTTTTAAGATTGATTGTTCAAAATAAATATTTTGTATATGGAAAAGAAAGATTTATTGCAAGAGACCATCAAGCATATTGACATCAAGCAATATGACTCAACAACCCTCATCGATGCCATGCGTGGCATGTCGTTTACCAGTCGCGACACCGCTCGTGCCGCTGATATCCTTACGATGATGTGCAAGGAGAAGGATTGCACCAACATCCTTACTCTCGCCGGCTCTACAAGCGCAGCCGGTTGTATGCAGGTGTATGTCGACATGGTGAAAAACAAGATGATCGACGTGGTGGTGTCTACCGGCGCCTCTATCATCGACATGGACCTTTTCGAGGCTCTCGGCTTTAAGCACTATGTCGGAACAAAAGAGAATGTTATCCCCGACACTACTCTCCGTGAGTTGTACATCGACCGTATCTACGACACATTCATCGATGAAGAAGAGCTTCAGGCTTGCGACAATGCTACATACGAGCTCGCCAACATGCTTGAGGCTCGCCCATATAGCAGCCGCGAGTTTCTTTATGAGCTGGGCAAATGGCTGCATAATGGTCGTGGTGTGAAGAAAGAGAGTCTTGTCCAGACCTGTTATGAGTGCGGAGTGCCTATCTTCTGTCCTGCATTTAGCGATAGCAGCGCTGGCTTTGGCATTGGCAAGCATCAGTGGGAGCGTACACAAAAGGGTGAAAAATACTTGAGCATCGACTCGGTGTGCGACTTTATCGAGCTTACACGTATCAAGATGGCGGCACCGCAAACCGGTCTGTTCATGGTTGGCGGCGGCACGCCTAAAAACTTTGCACAAGACACCGTGGTATGCGCCGAGATACTTGGTCATGAGGTGCCTATGCACAAGTATGCTATACAGATAACTGTCGCTGACGTGCGCGATGGCGCCTGCTCAAGCTCTACTCTTCTCGAAGCTGGCAGCTGGGGCAAGGTCGACGACAAGTTGCAGCAGATGGTATATGCCGAAGGTACGACGGTAATACCTGCCATAGCTTCGTATGTCTATCACAATGGTGCATGGAAAGAGCGTCAGTATAAAGAATGGCAGAAAATATTTCTGAAATAGTATTTCATAATTTGTCAGCTTGAGATATGCTGGCGTCAAAGATATATCGCGCCAGCATATCTTGGGGTGGCATAACATGCTGTGAAAACGTAGATTTGCGTAATTCAATGTTAGTTGTTAATAACTTTTTGGGAGCATGACCTCTATGCTGAAAAAAACTTGATAATTTTGCCCCCGAAATAAATAAAATTTTTACTCGTTTTATGGAATATAGAGACAACAAAAAGGAGGAACTTTACTCCCAAGCAATTCCAGCCGGCAAACGCCGCTATTTCTTTGATGTCAAAGCTACTCGTGCTGGTGACAAATTCATCACTATCACCGAAAGCCGCAAGGTTACCGAAAGCAATGGTGTCAACTTCCGTTTTGAAAAACAAAAGATGTATCTTTACAAAGAGGACTTTGAGAAATTCCAGCATGCTCTGGCCAACGCCCTTTCTTTTATCGAAACAGGTATTGTACCTCCTCCTGTCGTTGTAGAGAACGAACCCCAAGAGTCTGCTGAGATAGACCTCAACGGCTCTGCTTCTGTTGATGATATTGATACCAACTTCTAAATTTTATCTATGGGCAAGGTTATAGCCATAGCCAACCAAAAAGGTGGCGTGGGCAAGACCACTACCGCCACCAATCTGAGCGCCGCATTGGCTGTGCTCGAGCATAAGGTTCTCTTGGTCGATGCCGATCCGCAAGCTAACGCTACGTCGGCTAATGGAATCGACCCGGACAGCCTCGATAAGGGTATATATGAATGTTTGTTGGGACAGGCTTCGGCTGCCGACTGCATTGTCGAGACCGAGACACCCAACCTCTCGCTCCTGCCTACGCGTATCGACCTTGTAGGTGCCGAGATAGAGCTTGTCAATGAGGCCAACCGCGAATATTTTCTCTCGCGTGCGATAGAGTCTGTTAAAGACAAGTACGATTTTATATTTATCGACTGCTCTCCATCGTTGGGTCTTATCACCGTCAATGCTCTTACCGCTGCCGATTCTGTGCTGATACCTATCCAAAGCGAGTATTTCGCTCTCGAAGGCTTGGGTAAGCTACTCAATACCATTCGTATTGTGCAGACTCGTCTCAATACCAGTCTTTCTATTGAAGGTTTGCTGATAACGATGTACGACTCGCGTCTTCGTTTGGCTCGTCAGGTGGTAGAAGATGTGCGTTCTCATTTCAAGCACTTGGTGTTCAATACGCTTATCTATCGCAATACGCGTCTGGCAGAGGCTCCAAGCTATGGCAAGTCTATCATTATGCACGATGCATCGTGTCCGGGCGCTGTCAACTACCTTAACTTGGCTAACGAATTTCTTAGTCGCAACAATCTTCTGTAATCTTTTATTATGGCTAAAAAAACTGGCGGTCTGGGTCGTGGATTGGATTCTATCTTGGGCGAACTCCCCAAGGAGGCTGGTGGAAATGTAGCACAGGCCTCTGTTACTGTGGCAATATCTCCAATCAAAATCGACCTTATTGAGGCTAATCCTTATCAGCCTCGCAAGGAGTTTGACGAAACAGCCCTCGACGAGCTTGCTCAGTCTATTCGTCAGCAGGGCGTCATAGCTCCTATTACTGTTCGTCGTATGCCTGACGGCAAATATCAGCTGATAGCTGGCGAACGGCGTTTCCGCGCTTCACAGCTGGCGGGACTGACGGAAATACCAGCATATATCCGTGTCGCTACCGATGTGCAGATGATGGAGATGGCTCTCGTGGAGAATATACAGCGCGAAAACCTTAATGCTCTTGAGATTGCCTTCTCCTACAAGGCTCTTATCGAAGAATGTCAGTTTACTCACGAGCAACTGGCCGAACGTGTTGGCAAGGATCGCTCTGTTATCACCAATTATCTGGGACTGCTCAACCTGCCTTCAGAAGTTCAAAGCGCCCTTAGCGAAGGTGCTATAACCTATTCTCATGCCCGAGCACTGTCGTCGATAGATAAAGTCGAAGACCAGATTGCCTTGTTGCACGACATCGTCAGCCGTCATCTTTCTGCTCACAATACAGAGCAGCTGGTGAAGAACTACAAGGACGAAAAAAAGCCTAAATCGCCTGTCAAAGGTGGTGCAAAATCCGATTTGCCAGCCACTCATGCCAACGGGCAGCAGATGTTGCGTCAGTCGTTACAGTCTGAAGTGGATATAAAGCGCTCTCGTCGTGGCAAGGGTACGTTGACAATACATTTCAACAACGACGCTGATTTTGAACGCATACTTAATCTTTTGAGCAAGTGAAACTGTGGGCTTGGGTCATGGTGTTTGTCTGCCTATGCCTCCCCAAGTCTGGTATGGCGCAGCAGGCTTTGCTGGCGGTGAATACCGATAGTGTAGCCAAGGCTTCGGTAGTGTCTGTCAGAGACCATTCGCCACAAAAGGCTTTCTTGCTTTCTCTTTTCCCCGGCGCAGGTCAGGTATACAACCATCAGATGTGGAAAGTACCTATTATATATGGTATTGGCGCAGGTTTGGGTGTGTGGTGTGCTACATCGTATAACAATATGGTTAAATATCGCGACGAGTACCTCTTGCGAGTCAATGGGGGAGCTCCGCAACTTGAAGGCTACACCTCCTATCCTGACCAGAGCATCTATAATCTTTACAGCTCCAACAATCAGCGTTTTCAGCTTAGCATTGTATTGATGGTCGTAGTATATGCTGCCAATTTGGTTGATGCATACGTCTACGGGCATCTCTTTGAGTTTCAGATAGACGAAAATATAACTCTGTCTACTTCGCCATCTTTGTTTGTCAATCCACTGTCTATTGGAGGCGTAACTCCTGCTTTGGGTGTGAATATAACGTTTTGACGTATGTCAAAACTTTTTTTGTTTCAAATAATAATTTATATCAATTATAAAAATGTTAAATTCCTTATTATTGCTGCAAGCTGACCCTGTCGGGGTCGAAACAATGAC
>JAZRVD010000146.1:0-7171 GCA_045598945.1 Bacteroidales bacterium
ACAATTTCCCCGACATGCTCGATGTGCCTTCATCGGCAAAGTCGCCTCAGCAGATGTTTGGCGCTATTGCAAAAAGCTACTGGGCGGAGAAGATGGGACTCAAACGCGAAGATATAGTCTGCGTCTCTATCATGCCTTGTGTGGCTAAAAAGTATGAGTGCTCGCGCAACGAATTTAAGACTGACGGCAACCCCGATGTGGACTTTTCTCTCACCACTCGTGAGCTGGCTCGATTGATAAAGCAGTACAATCTCGACCTTAAAGATATGCCACTCGAAGACTTCGACCATCCTCTTGGCGAGTCAACGGGTGCGTCAGTAATATTTGGAGCTACAGGCGGTGTCATCGAGGCCGCTGTGCGTACAGCTTACGAGATTTTTACAAAAAAAGAACTCCCTCGTGTCGACTTCACCGAATTGCGTGGCCTTGAAGGCATCCGTGAAGCAACGGTAGACTTTAATGGTACGCCTATACATATAGGTATTGCTCACGGTCTTGCCAATGCTCGCGCTTTGCTCGAGAAGGTGCGTAAGGGTGAGAGTCAGTTCCATGCTATCGAGGTTATGGCATGTCCTGGCGGTTGTATCGGCGGTGCAGGTCAGCCATTCCATCATGGTAACAGTGAGATTATTCGCAAGCGTCAGGAGGCTCTCTACCGCGAGGATCAAGGTAAGGCACTCCGCAAGTCGCATCTCAACCCAGACATCCAAAAGCTCTATGCTGAATATTTGGGCGAGCCATGCGGTCATCTCTCTCACCAGTTGCTGCATACACACTATTTCGACAAGTCGGACAAAATTATCGATGAAGAAGAGTAGTACCTTTTTATCACCTTTTAATAACATCAAAAAATGACCAAGATAAAACTCTGTAATTGCAAGGTTGAAGCCATCAAAGAGATATGCGCTTCGTATGGTAACGATGTCAATGAGGCTATTAACGTGTTGCGTGATGTGCAAAATCGTTTCGGCTACCTTCCTGCAGAAGTGCAGGAGGTTGTTGCTGAAGAACTGCATACCTCTGCAGCTAAGATTTATGGTATTGTGTCGTTCTACAGCTTCTTCACCATGACCCCAAAAGGTGAACATCCTATCGATGTATGCCTTGGCGCGGCATGTATGTCTCGTGGTGGCGACAAAATATTGGATGCTTTCCAGAAAGAATTGGGTATCACTGTCGGCAAGGTAACTGCCGATGGTAAGTTCTCGCTCAATACCTTGCGCTGTGTTGGCGCTTGCGCACAGGCTCCTGTGGCAGTTGTTGGCGGTAAGGTATACGGCAAGCTTACACCTGAGCGTGTGCCAGAGATATTGGCTGAATACAAATAATGGATGTATATATCATCATGACGAGCGGCACTTTCCTGCCGCTCGTTTTTTACTGATGCACGATGTCAGTCGATATATATTACATGGCTAATTGTTCCATCATAAGACAGAAAGACAGATGATAAAAATGTAAAATAATTTGTACAATCGTAAAAAATAAGTATTTTTGCAGAAATATTTTCTTGCTATGTCACGATATATAGATTTGCTGACTGATTTCGGCTTCAAACGCGTCTTCGGTATCAAGGAGGTGATGATAAATTTCCTCAATACGGTTATCCAACCCAAGACGCCAATAGTTGACCTTTCATTTTTGGACAAGGAGATGGATGCAGAAAGCAAACAATTGTCAAGCATCATCTATGATATGCTGTGTATTACGTCTGACGGGTCGGAGTTTATCGTCGAGATGCAGAAACGAAAGCAAAAATATTTTATTGACAGGATGCTCTTCTATCTCTCTCGTTCTGTTATTTCACAACGCAAAAAAGGTGAGAACGATTGGAACTACAGCCTAAAGCCAATATATGGCATCTTTATCATGGACTTCCATCTCAACAACCTTTCAGAGATGAAGAAGAGGACGATAAAGTTGATGGTAGAAGAAAATGGAGAGATTTTCAGCGATAAGTTGAATATTTTTACATTGGAACTCCCCGATTATCGCAAGATGAAAGAGGAAGAGTGTATTACTCCATTAGACCAATGGTTATATGTATTAGCAAATATAAACACTATGACAACGGCAATACCTTTTCAACAGCAAAACGACATTTTCCAGAAAGTCCAAGATTTTTCGGAATACCTTAAAATGTCTTCTGAAGAACAAGAATCGTATGATAGAAAATTAGATAAGGTCATAACATATCAAAATGCCTTAAAATACGAACACGAAGAAGGCATAGCGGAAGGTCGAGCGGAAGGCATAGCGGAAGGCATAGCGGAAGGCATATTACAAACTGCACGTGTAATGAAAAAAAACAACGCAGACTATGAATTTATTATGAAATGTACTAACCTGACGTTGGAGGAGATTGAAAAATTGTAACATTAACGACAATGAAAATACCTCTTCAACTGCAGGATGACAGTTTTAAAATGGTTCAAGATTTCTCGGAATACCTTAAAATATCTTCCGAAGAACAAGAGGCTTATGACAGAGAATTAGATAAGATTATAACGTTTCAAAATGCTCTAATTTACGAACATGAAGAAGGTTTTGCAGAGGGATTGAGAGATGCTCGTGAAAGCTTGTATAAAGAGGGCAAAGCAGAAGGATTGAAAGAGAGTAGACTAAAACTGTGCGATTAATGAAACAAACAACGTGGGTATTGAAAAGTAATAAAGTATACAAGTTTGTCAATAGAAGAGATTGATGAATTGTAAAAGTTTTTTTGATAGTTTATAAATAATATGTACCTTTGTCATACGTTAATCGTTGGTTCTAAATGTTAAAATATATTGTTAGGTATTGCTGTTTAATGTATTATGACGAATAGTACTGACACCGAAAAAGTAACGATAGTAAATTGTTTCATCAACAAAATATTCATCATTATGAAGAAATTCTTTTTTATGCTTCTTGCTGTTGTGGCTTTTAGCACGGCAGTCAATGCTCAGAGCAACCTCGGTTTGCGTTTCGGCGCTGGTTACGGTTATGGTGCTGAACTTTCCTATCAGATGCCCGTCGGAGGTAATCGTCTCGAACTTGACCTCGGTTTCGCCTCTAACGAATGGAACTACATCAACCTCAACGGTGTTTATCAGTGGACGTGGAACATCGCAGGCAACTTTGGCTGGTATGCTGGCGTTGGTGCTAACCTTGGCATCTTTTCTAACAGCAATCACGATGGCTTCGGTCTCGGTGTAGCAGGACAGATCGGTCTTGAGTACAACTTCAACATTCCTCTGCAGATCACCCTCGACTTCCGTCCTACATGGAATATTATAGGTTACGAAGGCTTTGGCTGGGGTGGTGCAAACCTTGGTCTCCGCTATCGTTTCTAATGTTATAGAAATAGATTGATACAAAAAGGTGCGCCATCTTCTTTGGTGCACCTTTTTTAAAATTCTCCATAAATGATGTTTTAGTGGGCTGTTTCTAAAAGCTTGATGTAAATGAAATAGATAGTAAGAGTTTTTTTTTGTTATGAGCAAACATGTTTCTCTTTCAAGCAACTGGCTGTCATCCTCTCGATGGTATCGGCAGGTGTTAGGTGCTTTGATTTCTTCCAAGGTTGTAACGGCAGTGTTGTTGGTTGCTGTCGGTATTGTGGTGGCACTCTTGTGTCTTCAGAAATGGAAGTTGTGTGTCTTTGTCACTGCCACGGTACTGTTTGGTGCTGGATGGCATGTCGTTAACACGCTTACTCCGGTATTCTGTCTTAGAAAGGAAGAAGGCAGAATAACATGGTGTCAGATTTTTCTGCTATTATTCTTCGGCTTATGGCTTGCCAGCTTGCTCTACTCTTTAAGTCCTATACAGGGCACAGCTCAGTCTATCGTGCTAACATCTGTCGGTATTCTTCTTGGCTGGATGTTTCAAGACACTATCAAGAGTGTCGTCGCATTCTTTTATCTTCGTACTAATGGCTTGCTGAATATAGATGACTGGATTGTGGTCCCGGAGCATAACATCGATGGTGTGGTTAAAAACATCTCACTCACCACTGTAACATTGACTAATTGGGACACTACTACTTCGTCCTTCCCAACATATATTATTCATGCCGAGCATTTCAAAAACAACCAGCAGATGAGGGCTGGTAAGACTGAAGGTCGTTTGATGTCGATGACGTTTGTCATTGATACAGGGTGGATTCACGTTATGTCTCGCAACGAACTTGACAACATTAGAGCAATAATAGCGCAGCAAGATGACGATCTTGAGCATTTTATTTCTCATGAGGCAAAAGCTGGCATGTTGAATATTCAGCTCTATCGCATGTATATCTATCATTGGTTAATGCACCACCCGCATGTCTCGCAGACGCCGCGTCTTATCGTCCGTTGGCTCGAACAAAGACCCGAAGGCATGCCCTTGCAGCTGTATGCGTTTATCACAGATAGCGACTTTGCCCAGTTTGAGTGGCAGCAGTCGCTTATTATGGAGCATGCTATTGAATCGCTTGCCTGGTTCAACCTCCAGCTCTATCAAAGTGCTTCGGGCTTTGACGCCAGCAATAGCAATATCTACCTATCCAAAGAACCAGCAATCTATAAGAAAGGACAGAGCAATGGACATATATAAGTCTAACCTTTTCGATGAATATTACTGCGCAGGTAATGTCGATTTGTGGTATAGGGCAAGGCATTTTGTACTGAATGTGCTGCAACTATCAAAGAATTTTGTCGTTATACCTTCTTCCAATACTCATCTACATCTTGTTCTTGAAAACACAGACGATGTCATGGTTGCCGTTGCAAGGCAGGTGGCTCTAATTGCACATTATCCTAACTATAATGAATCTAAAGGACTAAATCGAACCGTAATTACATTCTGTAGTAGCCGTGTCTCTGTCTGTGGCGACCAGTGGGTCTATCCTTTTCAAACAGAGCTTCTGGGCAATTTGCTCAAATTCTGCAAATGTTCATATCGCGACACCTCCCATGTTGATGAAATTTCTGTCGTAAAGGAGGAGTATAAACACCTTCCGTTGGATATAGAGTTTGAGTTTACTAACGAGGATATTTCGGCGTACAAGCACAGGGTCGCAGACAAAAAAAATGTTTTTCTTGTTTACGAAAACGATATACCATCCCTATTTGAATTTCTTGTTGATGAAACAAAGGGCATGCTTGTCAATATGGTCTACAGGGTAGGGCAGGAGGTGAGCAACCTCCCGTCTAACGATATTTATAACATATCTCGTTACAAGATAGCACTTAATACCTTTTGCTATAAGTTAAAAGCTGAGAATGTCAAAGAAAAGTGGGACAACTGTAGCTCTATCGACAAACTCTCCTCTATCTTTTGTTCAGACTGTTTCGAGACGCGGCTACTGAGTATATTGGGTGAAATAGATAAGCCACTATCGGATTATCTATTGGTCAATTATGATGCCGTTATTCAAGAGTTGCATAAGGAAAAGAACTTTGATTTGCTTGTCCGATCAGAGCATGCACGATGGAATGTAGAAAAACTTGTCGCTGGCTTTAGACCGCTTAATGCTGCTGAACGATACAGCGATGAAACGCTATTTGGCGACGAGAAGAAAAACTATCGTAAGGAACTTAAAAAGCAGCGTGTACATATAGACCTCTGCTCTTATGCCGATTTGCGAAGGATAGATATTAACAGCCTCAAATACGATTATCTTATGATATTGGCTATTCCGCATATACTATCTACTTTTTATAAGAATTCTTAAAGACAGTTTATATGGCTTTTAATTGCTGATTAAACAATAATAATATATGTCAAAAACAAATATAGACACAAACACTTATACCCCTCATCCTATAGATACCAAAGATGTCCTTTTGCCAGAAGACCTGATGCTTCTTGCTGAAGAGATAGCAAAGAACGTACACGAAGTATGGTCGTCAGGACGCATAAAAGATGGCTGGACTTATGGTCCAGAACGAAACGATGCTATTATGACTCATCCATGTCTCGTCCCCTACGAAGAACTATCGGATACTGAAAAAGAGTACGACCGCAACACCTCTCAGGAAACTCTCAAACTCATTCTTAAACTTGGCTTTAAGATAGAAAAAAAATAATTGCACTCCTTTATGAAGCAATATATTATACGATTAGAACAGCCGCAAGAACAGTATGCTGTTGAAAATCTAATACGAGAATCGTTCTGGAACGTCTATCGACCGGGTTGTCTTGAACACTATGTCATGCACTGCTTGCGATTCGACAAGGATTTTCTCCCTCAGCTCAACTTCGTTATGGAACAAGATGGCAAACTTATTGGCCAGGTTATGTGCATGAATGCGAATATTGCCAAAGACGATGGTACAATGTTACCCATTATGACACTTGGACCTATATGTATACTGCCAGAATATAAACATCAAGGCTATGGCAAGGCACTTCTCGATTACACTTTGGCAAAAGCTACAGAAATGGGTTTTGGCGCCGTTTGTTTTGAGGGCAATATAGACTTCTATGGCAAAAGCGGCTTCTCCTACGCTTCCTCGTTTGGCATACGTTACCATGGACTCGCCGAAGGCGATGATGCGTCATTCTTCCTTTGCAAAGAATTGCAAAACGGCTACCTCAAAGGTGTTACAGGCGAATACTCTACGCCGCAAGGATATTTTGTCAACGAGTCTGAAGCTCAGGAGTTCGACAAACTTTTCCCCTATAAGGAAAAGAAGATTTTGCCAGGTCAGCTGTGGTAGGTGCATGTTATTTCTTTTCGTTGTTTTGTACATATTAGATTGTAAACAAGAATGGCTCTTGTTTATGGCTATTATGTTCTAAGGCTCAACATTTCCATTTTTGTTTGTTGCAGTAAAACAGCCCTATGTTATTCCTATTGTCAGTTGGAAAGTGCAGACTGTCAGTTTGTTGTTTTCAATGGTGAGTAAAAATACAAGAAAAGCCATGCAAACAACCGCTTAAAACGCTGTTTTTGTACTTGAAAATCGCTGTTGCAACGCCTCCAGCCTGCCGCCAGTAAATAAAACTTGCCATCAATGTCGAGTGTCAATCAACGCATTAGGCGATATAAAAAAAATAAATACAAAATAATTTTGTGTGTAACAAAAAAGTGCGTATCTTTGCACCCGCTTTCGCAAAAAATACGGGAGCTTCAGTACATAGAAATTTTGAGACAGAGAGATAGCGTGTGTCGGGAGTGCGGCCGAGGTCGCACGAAGACACA
>JAZRVD010000147.1:0-1125 GCA_045598945.1 Bacteroidales bacterium
GCTCACCGTATCGCCACTGCTGCTGTCTGGATTGACAGTAAGCGCAAGTGCCACCACACTGTCGCAACCGTAGATATTAGTAGTGTCGAAATAATATGTGCCGCTATGGCTGAGGTCGCCCTTGCCGTGCCAGTTGGGCAGATAGCCGCACACCGTCTGCTGCTGACTGACGGTGTCTCTATGATGCAGAGTAAGATGCAAGGTGATTACGCTGTCGCAGCCGTCTGGCGTGCTGCCCTCATGCTTGTACTCGCCATTTGACTTGTACACATCGCCATACCACACCATGCTGTCGCACGAGGATACCGTGGCAATGCTGTCGAAGTCTTGAAGAGCAGTCATGCGCATGGTTACAACGCTGTCGCACTTGTTAGCCGCCTGCAGAGTAACATCTTGCTCGCCTGCTGTCTCGAAATATTCGCCTCGCCATGACAAAGGCAGTGTGCTAACACAACAGGCGGTATCGATAGTGGCTGTATAGGTAGGCTTGCTAAGCAACTTGATATGTGCCGTACTGTCGCAACCGTTCGATGCCTTGAGACCTGGCAGCACCTGCTCCACGTTGAACTGCGTAAAATGACGTCCGTGCCAATCCATAGGCAACATGTTGTCGCATACCGCAGTGTCGGCAGAGCCAGCAACACCGTACTTCACAGACACATGCAGCATTGTCATGCTGTCGCAACCTGTAAGCACCGACTTAGACTTGTAGCTATAATTGCCAACAGACGATATAATCTGGCCATTCCACAAGTAGTTGAATTGATTGTCGCATACCGCCGTGTCGATATTCTGCACCGTCATAGGTACTACAGAGAGCGTCATCGTTACCACGCTGTCGCATTGGTGCTTATCCTTTAACGTTGCACTCTGTGTGCCTGCCTCGTCAAATTGCACTCCGTTCCAAATAAATGGAAACTTGTTGTAACAGCACTGACTGTCTACTGCAACATACACCTTGTCGTAGACCTTGAGAGTCAATTTCACCACACTGTCGCAACCGTAGATATTAGTAGTGTCGAAATAATATGTGCCGCTATGGCTGAGGTCGCCCTTGCCGTGCCAGTTGGGCAGGTAGCCGCACACCGTCTGCTGCTGACTGACGGTGTCTCTATGATGCAGGGT
>JAZRVD010000148.1:0-8755 GCA_045598945.1 Bacteroidales bacterium
GACATGGCTACGATCCGACTTTTTTCGTTATTTTCGTTGTTGTCGTTATTTTCGTTGTTGTCGAGAGGATAGGAAGGATAGAGAGGCTCATATATAATACATATTAATAAAGGGGGTGATGTAAAGATGGAGAGAAGAAGAAGATAAAAAGTTTGGTAGAATAGAAAAAAAGATATACCTTTGTTAGACAAAGAAATACAAACATCTAACAACATATATTTGATATGCAAAGAGATACAGCAATTTTCGACCTCATACAGAAAGAGCGTGAGCGTCAAACGAAAGGCATCGAACTGATAGCCTCCGAGAATTTTGTCAGCGACCAAGTGATGGAAGCCATGGGCAGCGTGATGACCAACAAATACGCCGAAGGATACCCCAGCAAGCGCTACTATGGTGGCTGCCAAGTGGTAGACCAGAGCGAGACGATAGCCATTGAGCGCGCCAAGCAGCTTTACGGTGCAGTATGGGCAAACGTGCAGCCCCACAGCGGAGCCCAAGCCAACATGGCAGTGTTTATGGCATGCCTACAGGCAGGCGACACCTTTATGGGTATGAACCTTGACCACGGCGGCCACCTGAGCCACGGCAGCCCGGTGAACTTCTCCGGCATCATGTTTAACGCAGTAGACTACAGCGTAGAGGAGTCTACCGGCATGATAGACTACGACAAGATGGAGAAGCGCGCCCTTGAGACACACCCCAAGCTTATAATCGGCGGTGCATCGGCCTATAGCCGCGACTGGCACTGGGCACGCATGCGCGAGATAGCCGACAAGGTGGGTGCCATACTGATGGGCGACATCAGCCACCCCAGCGGCTTGATAGCCAAGGGCCACCTGAACAACGCAGTGAAATACTGCCACATAGTAACAACGACGACCCACAAGACGCTGCGCGGACCACGCGGCGGTATGATACTGATGGGCGAAGACTTTGACAACCCATTCGGCAAGAAGACCCCCAAGGGCGAGATAAAGAAGATGTCGGCACTGCTCGACAGCGCCGTGTTCCCCGGCACCCAGGGCGGTCCATTGGAGCACGTGATAGCCGCCAAGGCAGTAGCCTTGGGCGAGGCACTGACCGATGACTACGACCGCTACATCATACAGGTGATGAAGAACGCCAAGACGATGTGCGAAGCCTTCGTCAACAAGGGCTACAAGGTGATATCCAACGGCACCGACAACCACCTGATGCTGATAGACCTGCGCACGAAGTTCCCCGAGCTGACCGGCAAGCAGGCCGAGAACGCTCTCGTAGCATCGGACATAACGGTGAACAAGAATATGGTACCTTTCGACGACCGTTCCGCCTTTAAGACCAGCGGTCTGCGTATCGGCACGCCAGCT
The DNA here is from genome assembly GCA_045598945.1 of Bacteroidales bacterium. GTDB lineage: Bacteria > Bacteroidota > Bacteroidia > Bacteroidales > P3 > Colimorpha. Next base: position 1,353 of record JAZRVD010000148.1, read on the forward strand.
ATCACCACCCGTGGTCTGAAAGAGAACGAGATGGGCGTGATAGTAGACATGATTGACGCCGTATTGAGCGACCCGACCAACGAGGATCTTATCGCCAAGACCCGCGGCACTGTGAACGAGATGATGCAAAACCGTCCACTCTTTGCCTGGTAGAACGACACCTAACATATTACAAAGAGAGCAGCCTTTTACGGGGCTGCTCTTTTTATATGTATAAAAATACAAAGAAGAATGACCGTCCACACGGCTCTACATGCCTTATAATTTTCCAGCGTATGATGTCGCCGGCACGGGTGGCTTGGGCTATATGTTTTTCCAGCGGCTAATGCCGCAGGCACGGATGGCTACTCTTTGTAGCCCTCTGGATTTTGGCTTTGCCAGCGCCAGCTGTCGCGGCACATGTCGGCGAGGTCGTATTGGGCTTGCCAGTGAAGTTCTTGCAATGCCTTGGATGGGTCGCTATAGCAGGCATCGATGTCGCCAGGTCGGCGAGGCATGATAGTGTACGGGATATGAACACCTGTAACCTGCTCGAAAGTCCTTACCACATCGAGGACAGAGTAGCCATGTCCCGTGCCGAGGTTATAGATAGCAAGGTTGCACTGCGAGACAAGCGCCTGTAGAGCGGCGACATGTCCACGAGCAAGGTCGACGACATGGATATAATCTCTGACTCCTGTGCCGTGGTGGGTATTGTAGTCGTCGCCGAAGATGCCAAGCTGAGGACGACGGCCGACAGCGACTTGCGTGATATATGGCATGAGGTTGTTGGGGATGCCATTGGGATTCTCGCCTATGAGACCTGACGAATGGGCACCTATAGGGTTGAAATAACGAAGTATAACAATGTCCCATCGCGGGTCGGCGGACTGGATATCGACAAGTATCTGCTCGAGCATGCTCTTGGTCCAGCCGTATGGATTAGTACAGACACCTTTGGGACACTGCTCGGTAATAGGTATCTGTGCCGGGCTGCCGTAGACGGTGGCACTGGAAGAGAAGATGAGGCGCCTGCAGCCCACTTGGTTGAGAGCATCGAGTAGGGATAGCGTGCCAGAGATGTTGTTGTCGTAATAGCGCCAAGGCTGGGCGGTGGACTCGCCAACGGCCTTGAGACCAGCGAAATGGATACATGCGTCGCAATGATGAGTGTCGAGAACATGCAGAAGCTGCTCCTTAGAACGTATGTCGACAGCATAGAACGGTATAGACTTGCCGACGATATGCTCGACACGACGTATTGCTATCTCCGAGGAGTTGGAGAGATTGTCAACGACAACGGCGGTATGGCCATTGGCATAAAGCTCGACAAGGGTATGAGAGCCGATATAGCCGGCACCACCTGTAACAAGGATATTCATTGCGATAGAATTTATATAGAGGGGAATAGGTTGCGATAGAGTAAACGACGACTGCTAACGTTTGAGGCGGCCGCCACGGTAGAAATGCTTGGACCAATAAGAGTTGGAGAGTGTAGAGATACTGACGCCGTTGGATGTAGAGGAGTGGACGAACATACCATCGTGGAGGTAGATGCCCACATGCGAGACCTTCTTATTGGTGTTGACAAAGAAGAGGATATCGCCCTCACTGAGGTCGGCCTTTGCAACAGGGACTACGTCTTGCTGGATATCGTTTGCCACGCGATGGAGCGCCACGCCGTAGGCGTCGCGATAGACGTGTCCGACAAAAGCTGAGCAGTCGACGCCTTTCTTGGTAGTGCCGCCATAGAGATAAGGAGTACCCATCCATGGGGCAATAGCATCGTAAAGTTTAGGATTTTTGCCACCTTGACGAGCGATGTCGAAAGGCGAAGATGCGGAAGGCTTGCCAGTAGGAGATACAGGGACGAAGGGAGTCTCCTTGACATACTCGTCCTCGTAGAGCTTGCCGATGATAAAGTCCTCTTCGGCGAGGTCGGTGTTCATAACCTTATTGATAGTAGAGCACGATGAGAAGAAGCACAGCAGGACAACGACGAGAAGAAAAGAAGAGAGACGATGAGACATGGCTGAAGCGATAACAAAATCTATTTTTCTTGAAAGATGAAGACATCTTCGTCAGAGCGTTTGAGGAAATATGTCTCACGACCGTAGCGTTCGAGAGCTTCAGCGTCGCTTTGGAAGAGGCCGAAACGTACACTATCCTGACGAAGAGCCTCGCCGAGCTGCTGCTCCTCATCGTGAAGATTGGAGACCTGATGACGCAAGCGGTTGATGACCAAGAAGCTGTTTTGGCTCAGGAAGAGGATGTAAAGAGAGAAAAACAAAATGGTGGCGACATACTTGTTCTTAACTATACGCCACACTGAATGCCAAAAAGATGAATTGCGATGCATTTACTTGACACGTATTTTTTGACCGGCACTAATCCTGTCGCCACGAATCTTATTCTTCTTTTTAAGAGCGCTGACAGTGGTGCCATACTTGCGAGCGATAGATGTCAGCGTCTCGCCACGACGGACGGTATGATAGCGGTTGCCCGATGAACGCGAGCCTTTGGCATAAGAAGAAGAGACGCTTTTGTCGTCGACAACCTTGACGGGCTTGCGAGTGAGCGAGTCAGCAGTCCAAGCATAGATGCTGTCCTCGAAGAAGATAAAAGGCTGGACGCGGTCGAGAGGGAGACATAAAGTATAGTCGCGCGAAGAGCCTGGTATAAAGTCGGCACGATACTGAGGGTTGAGCTGACGCAGTTCATCCATTTCAACACCTATCGACTGAGAGACATAGTGGAAGAGAACATCGTTGCGGACAGTAACCGTATCGGTATGGAGAGGGATGTCGAAAGAAGAGGCATAGAGACCATGCTCGTCGTGGAACTTCATGACATATATGGCGCCAATAAAAGCTGGGATATAGCCACGAGTCTCACGAGGTAGATAGGGGTATATCTCCCAGAAATCGGTGCGGCCGCCAGAGCGAGCAATGGCCTTGTTGATATTGCCCGGTCCGCAGTTGTAGGCGGCGATAGCGAGAGTCCAGTCGTTGAAGACAGTGTGCAGGTCCTTGAGATAACGGGCGGCGGCGAGGGTAGAACGATATGGGTCACGACGGTCGTCGACGACAGAGTTGACCTCCATATCGTAGAGTTTGCCGGTATAGTACATAAACTGCCAGAGACCGGCGGCGCCGACGCGCGAGGTGGCCATAGGATTCATGGCAGACTCGACAATGGTGAGATACTTAAGTTCTTCAGGGACACCGTTGCGAGTAAGCACCTCCTCGAAAAGAGGATGATAATAAGCACACAGGGAGGTCATGACATCGAGACGAGTACTCATATAGCGAAGGTACATACGGATATACGAGCGCACCTCGCTATTGTAGGTCATAGGGATAACCGTATGCAAGGAGCGAAGACGAGAGCTGATGACACTATCTGGCACACGGTCGAAAGCCTCGACATTGAAAGTCTGATTGGAGCGTACATGTGCGAGAGGGAACTTACGCATATAATAGGTAGAGAGCAGGCTGTCGTAAGCGTCAGCATAAGTCCTGCCCATCATCTCTGCATCGTTTTGAGCCATCAAAGGGGCAAAAAAAGAAAGCAAGAAAGCACAAATAAGAGAACGTTTGATTAGCATAAGAAGAGAAGATTGAATAACAAAATCTTACGCAAACATTAGATATACAACAAAATATCATAAAGCCACCACGACAGAACAGCGCAAGAATATAGATGAATAAATAACGAGGCAAAAAAGATTTTGGTATATACGACACCAATAAAAAAAGAAAAAAAACAATAACACCATGACATAAAAAAAAATTACCTATTTTTGCATATTTGAAAATAGACCCAAAAAGACATAAAATAAATCACAACTCACTATGGTTATAGAAATTACCGACAACAATTTTGCAGAGATACTCGCCAAAAGCGGAGTAGCAATGATAGATTTTGGTGCAGAGTGGTGTGGTCCATGCCAAAGATTGGCACCAGTGATAGAGGAAATAGCGAAAGAGTATGAAGGGAAAGCGACGATAGGATGCGCGGACATAGACGTAAGCGTAGACATCACCTCGACATACAGAATAATGAGCGTGCCGACAGTGCTATTCTTCAAAAACGGCGAGTTGATAGAGAAGCTATCAGCAGGCTTTGGCAGCGAAGAGGCTGCGAAAAAAGCCTTGACAAAGAAACTTGAAGAGTTGCTATAAGCGTGCTTGAAGAGGTAGAGAAATACAAAGGTATAGACTTTTACGCCCATCAGGTGGTAGAAGGCTTTGTAACCGGGTTGCACAGAAGTCCCTTTCACGGCTTCTCGGTAGAGTTTGCCGAACACAGGCAGTACAATGCCGGCGAGTCGACACGCAACATAGACTGGAAGCTCTACGGCAGGACCGACAAGCTCTTTGTGAAAAGATACGAAGAAGAGACCAACCTGCGGTGCCAGATAGTGATAGACCACAGCAGCTCGATGCTATTCCCCATAGAGGGGCAAGGCAAGATGGCGACCCCCAACAAGCTGACTTTTGCGACCTACGGTGCGGCGGTACTCGTAGAATTGCTATCGCGGCAGCGCGACGCCTACGGGCTGACACTACTATCGGAAGGCATAGAGCTGCAGACCGAGGCACGCAGCAACGAAGCCCACAAAAGACATGTGATGCAGCTGTTAGAGAGAGTGCTACACGAAGAGACAGGCGACAAACGCAGAGAGCGTAAAACGGCGATAGCCGAAGCGCTACATCTTACCGCCGAGGCTCTACACAAAAGGTCGATGGTGGTGCTATTTACCGACGGACTGGTAGACGACAAAGAGGATGCCGCAATATTTGACGCGCTGCGACACCTGCGGCACTGCAAACACGAGGTGCTGCTATTGCACACCATAGACTACCGCCACGAGGTGGCCCTCGACTACGGCAACAAGCCCACCGAGTTTATAGACCTTGAGAGCGGTGCAAAGCTAAAGGTCAACCCCCAAGAGATACAAGAGAGATACCGCAATGTCATGGAAGAGCGATGCAAAAGGCTAAAAGAGGAAGCCTTACGCTATCACATAGACTACGAGGCGGTAGACGTAGCACGAGGATTTGAAAACATAATGCTGCCTTTCTTGAAAAAACGCAGCAAACACTTTTGAAAAGGCATCATAAAAGATGTAGTAAAAAGGGGAGAAAACACAAATAAAACAATCCATAGCCAACAAAAGTGCCAAAAGACAAAAAAAAATGTTATCTTTGCACTTTCAAAAATATAAAACAACAAAAATCAAAGAAATGAAAAAATACACGCTGGTCATCAATCCCGGTGCAACGAGCACAAAGGCCGCCATATACGAGGGCGAGACAGAAATAGTAACCGAGAACATATCCCACCCCATAGAAGAGATAAAGAAATACAAAGAGATAGCCGACCAGTTTGACTACCGCAAAGAGACGATACTTGCGATGTTGAAAAAGAACAACATCGATGTGAAAGAGATAGCCGTGGTGATGGGTCGCGGTGGTTTGACACACCCTTGCGAGAGCGGCACCTACAGAGTGAACGACAAGATGAAAGCCGAATGTCAAGCTGGCGTACAGGGCAAGCATGCCTGCAACCTTGGCTCGCTCATCAGCGACTCGATAGCCAGAGAGATAGGCTTGGAATGTGCCTACATAGCCGACCCCGTTGTGGTAGGCGAGCGTCCAGCCTACGCCAAGATAAGCGGACACCCCGTGTTTGACCTTGATCCCCAGAAAGAGAGCAACACCTGGCACTGTCTCAACCACAAGATGACAGCCAAGCTGTATGCCCGCGAACAGGGCAAGCGCTACGACGAGGTGAACGTGATAGTAGCCCACATGGGTGGCGGCGTAAGCGTAGCCTGCCATGCCCACGGCAAGACAATAGAGGTGAACAGAGCCTTGTGCGGCTTTGGACCATTCTCGCCAACGCGCACGGGATACATCAGCACCAACAAGCTGATAGACGCCTGCTATAGCGGCAAATACAGCAAAGAAGAGATCATGAAGATGGTATGCGCAGAGGGAGGCTTTGTGGCATATCTTGGCACCAACGACGCCTACGACGTAGAGAAACGCGCCATTGCCGGCGACGAGAAATGCCAGCTGCTGGTCGACGCCTTCTGCTACCAGATAGCACAAGAGATATGCAAATGCGCCGCAAGCGTGAAAGGCAAAGTCGACGCCATACTGTTGACTGGAGGCATAGCATACAGCAAGCCGTGGATGGCACAGATAAGCGAACAAGTAGAGTGGATAGCCCCAGTAAAGGTGTACAAAGGCGAAAACGAGATGCTTGCCTTGGCAATCTGTGGCAAAGAGATACTCGACGGTGTAGCAGAGATAAAAGAATTCTAACATAGCAAAATGATGTTGCCATAAAGATGGCAACATCATTTTTTTTAATCAACATTAGAAATCACGACAATGAAAAAGGTTATTTTAGCAGTCTGCATAGTGCTTGCAGGTGTCAGCGCCATGGCAGCCAACCCACCAGTGAAAAAGACAGCAGCACCGACAACATTCAACGATTCGGCATCATACGCCATAGGCTGCGACATGTACAACGCATGGAAACAGCAAAACCTCGGCATAAACTACGAGATGGTAGCCAACGCCTTGATAGACTGCATGGGTGGCGACATAAAGATAGACGAAGGCATGCGTCAGATGCTGTTGATGCGCTTTCAGCAAGAGTTTGAGCGCAGGATGCATGCCAGCGTGCAAGAGAACATAGACAAAGGCAAAGCCTTTAGAGAAGCCAACGGCAAGAGGTCTGGCGTGAAGACGACAGAGAGCGGCTTGCAGTACGAAATGATAAAAAGCGGCAACGGCAAGAAGCCAGCAGCCACCGACATGGTGAAAGTGCACTACACCGGCTCACTGATCGACGGCACGGTATTTGACAGCAGCGTGGAACGCGGCGAGCCGATAACCTTCCCACTCAACCAAGTGATACCTGGCTGGAGCGAAGGCGTGCAGCTGATGGACGAAGGGTCCACCTACAAGCTCTACATACCCTACGACCTTGGCTATGGCGAGCAGGCCATGCCCAACATACCAGCTGGCTCGACATTGATATTTGAAGTGCAGCTGATAAAGATCAACCCCGAACAATAAATTGATTTCAGACCAACAAATACAGATAGAGAGTTTCTAAGAAGTTAGAGACTCTCTTGTCTATCTTTATTGACCAATGGACACCTACGGTAACAAACTACGGCTGACGACCTTTGGAGAGTCGCACGGCAAGGCGATAGGGGGCATAATAGACGGCTGCCCGGCAGGGATAGAGATAGACCATGCAAAGATAGCCCAAGAGCTGCAACGCAGAAGAGGTGGAACGGACGACGGCAGCACTTCACGCAAAGAGCACGACATGGTGGAATGGCTGTCGGGCATTGCAGGCGACACAACCACCGGCACAGCATTAGCCTTCACGATAGC
>JAZRVD010000149.1:0-16524 GCA_045598945.1 Bacteroidales bacterium
TATGTATCCGCCCCAGATGCCGCACACGTCGAGACATGGGCGTATGCCGGTGCGTTCGTTGGTGCTGTAGCCTTTCTCGCCGTATACCTGCTTGATGCCGAGCTCTTGCTTGTATCTCTCTTCGTCGTAGGGTGCCTGTGCCATGAGGGCACGCTCTTCGTCGCTGATGGTCAGCACGTCGTCGTAGAAATGTGGTATGGTGATATGGCCGTTGGCGTCGTGCAGGTCGGCTATCATCTTGCATAGCACGTTGACGGGGTTGGCTACGGCGCCGCCGTAGATGCCGCTGTGCAGGTCGCGGTTGGCGCTCTTAACCACCACTTCCCAGTAGTCTAAGCCGCGCAGGCCGCTGGTTATGCTGGGCGTGTCTTGGGCTATCATGCCTGTGTCGCTGACGAGGATGACGTCGCTCTTGAGCATCTCCTTGTGTTTCTCGCAGAAGGCGTAGAGGCTGGGGCTGCCTATCTCTTCTTCGCCTTCAAGCATGAACTTGACGTTGCAAGGCAGCTGGTTGGTGCGTACCATATATTCAAAGGCTTTGGCGTGCATAAAGCTTTGTCCCTTGTCGTCGTCGGCGCCGCGCGCCCAGATGTGCTCGTCTTTTATCACCGGCTCGAAGGGCTCGGTGTTCCAGAGCTCGAGAGGTGCCACGGGCATCACGTCGTAGTGGCCGTATACCATCACTGTGGGCTTGGCAGGGTCGATTATCTTCTCGCCATACACCACGGGGTTGCCGTCGCTTTCCATCACCTCGGCACGGTCTGCACCGGCGGCAAGGAGGTATTCTCTCCATTTCTCTGCACAGCGCAGCATGTCGGGCTTGTGGTCTGCCTCCGACGAGATGGACGGAATGCGGATAAGGTCGAACAGCTCGTTGAGAAAACGCTCTTTGTTCTCCTCGATGTATTGTTTTACGTCTTGCATGATTATGGTTTGTTGTTTGTTGAATTTGTGTGCAAATATAGCAAACTTTTTGGAATCTCGCCAAATCATTTTTTGGTGAAAGGACAAAAGTGCCTTATTCCTTTGTGGATAGTTTGTTATCTCTTATTATATGGTTGTGCGGTGGGAAAAAAAGTTTTGCTGGTTTGAAAATTCTTTGTACTTTTGCAGATATTGTGTAGTGTTTTTTGATGGTGTGTCGTCTGATTTTTTGTTGATAATACAAGCTTTTTTTCTTTGTTGCTGTCATACGCGGCGATGTGCCTCTTGGCTGTTTCGGGTACATGTTGGCGGATAGGCAGCCGTGATTTGTTTGTTAAATCGTATAACCGAATAACTTTTTATGAAGCCGAGTTTTATTCTCTTCACTTTTCTCTCTTTTTGCTGCATCGCTATCGCCCAGCAGCCCAATACTTCTATCAAGGGTTGGGCGGAAAATGCCAATGGCAAGACTATCAGCGTTTACCGTTATACCGACGCACTCTCGCAGCACAGGGTGCTGATGTGCGAGGATGTGATCGACGACGAGGGCTCCTTTGAACTGAGCTTCTATTCCAACTATACCGAGTTGGTAACTCTCAAGGTGGAGAACTATTCACAGTCTTTCTATATTGAGCCGGGACGTGACTATAAGGTCGTTATTCCCGTGTTCGACTGGACTATCAATGAGAAGAAGAATATATACCTCTCGCCTGAGGTGCTGCCGGTGGAGTTCAAGGATGTCAAGCTTAGCGAGCTCAACCTCTCTATCTTGCGTTTCGACGATGTGGTAGACAGCTTCATCTATGCCAACCGCATTCATTTCGATTTCAAGTTCCGTCCCAATCCCAAGTATTTCGACACCCTCGTGATGGTCGTCAACGAGCTTTGCCCCACTACTGGCAACGAGTTTTTCAACCGTTACAGGCGCTATCGTCTCGCATCGGTGCAATGCCAGTTCAGGCTCGCCTCGCGCAAGTATACCTTTCAGAACTACATCGACGGCCAGCCGGTGCTCTACTACGACGAGAACTATATGACGCTCTTCGAGTCGCTCTACGCCAACAGTATCTACAAGGGCAACAAGTATTTCCCTATTGAGAGCGTGGCCAACTGGATAGAACGCCAGCAGCTCGACCATATGCTCGACACCCTTGGCGTAGATCCTTTCCTGCGCAACGAGCAGATACGCGAGCTGGCCGTCATCCTCACTCTCCGCGAGGCCTACAGCTATACCTATTATTATAATAGGGACAAGGTTACCGCCATGCTTCAAGCTATCGCCGCCTCTACCAAGTTCCCCCAGCACAAGATGATTGCCGAAAATCTCGTCATGCAGCGCGGCATGATGGCTCCAGGTGTCAAGCTGGTGGACTTCTCTCTTCCCGACGCCGACCGCAACGAGGTGCATCTCTCCGACTTCGCCGGCAAGTGGGTCTATCTCTCGTTTGTGCGCGTGGGCGAGCCCGCATCGCTTGCCGAAATTGAGACTATGGCCTATTTCCACGACAGCATCATGGCGCGTTGCAACAATGTGGAGTTTGTTACTATCTGTTGCGACCGCGAGTTTCAGAAGATGTACCACTTCCTCCGCAATGGCCGCCACAGCAGCCGTTACAACTGGGTGTGGGCTCATTTCAATGGCGACTACAACCTCCTCGAACAGTATCAGGTTGTCAGCTTCCCGACGTTTCTTCTCATCAATCCAGAAGGCAAGCTGCAGTATAATGTTACTCCTTCGCCTGCCGACGGCTTCTTGCTGCATGGCCCTTGGGAGCCTAAGAAGGTCGAAGAGGATAAGAAGTTCTTTCTCGATGAGTATAAATAGTTAAGCTATGAACGATTTTTCTGTTAGCAGCAACACCGTTGTAGAAGGCGACGTGGTGGAAGTGCGCTGGAATTGCAATGACGCCGCCGAGGTGTCGCTGACTATCGACAACGGCTACAAGACCAGCACTCTGCCTTTAGAGGCTTCCGGCGTCAAGAAGTTCCGCCTCAACCGCTCTAAAGGACGTACCAGGCTGATACTGCACTGGACGCAAAACGGCAAGGCAAAAAGCGACACATTGCATGTCAAGGTCAAGCCGTTGGCTACTACCAAGGCAGAGTTTGTCGACGACAAGGGGCGCCGCCTCGATGGCGTTATGGGCTGGTGGAACAGGATGAAGAATATGTTTGCCGACGCATTCCTCTCCGGCCCGCACAAGATGACGCCGGCCAAACGTCTTGCCTTCCGCCTGGTGGTGGCCATGGTGGTGGTGCTGTTGCTCTCCTTGTTTACAGGTTGGCTGACACCGCTGCTGATATCTCTGATAGTGGTATATCTGCTCATGTACCTTATCCGTCCCAACGAAAATTAAAAATAATTCAAGTATAATTTTTTATCAATTGTATCATGAAAAAATTTTTTGAAATCCCCACTGTCGAGGTTGTACATTTCAATGTCTGCGATATTCTAACAGCATCTGGCGACTCTACACATGACAATCCCACAGGTAACATTGAGGATGATTATCGTACACATTAATTATGGCAATCACTATTGTTTTTGACTATCATACAGCAACAGAATGAAAAAAATACTTATCTCCTTGTTTGCTCTCGCCTTGCTCTTCTCGTGCAGCAAGGACGACGTGAAGCCCGACTCCCGGCAAGTAGCCAATCCCTCGCAGTCGGAGCCAGAGCCAGAGGCTCAGCCTGTCAATCTTGTGCCTGTTACCTTCCGCGTGCAGATGGACGGCAGCAAGGTGGGCTACTATAGCGGTCTGAAAAAGGGCTTCCATGGCAACGATGTCATCTTTATCGCCGACAACGGTCTTAACGCCTCGTCGGCAACAGCCGACCCTGCCACCGGCGTTTCTGTGGGCAACAACATCTACAGCACCATCTCTTTCATCGGCGCCTCGCTGATGGAGAATGCTTCGGAGTATTTCTCCGTCTATCCTCACAACTCCAATATCAGCTTCAACGGCTCTCTTATCTCGCATGTCGTCCTGCCGGTAGAGCAGTACGCCCCTGCCAATGGCTTCCAGACCGAGGCCATGCTCCTCTTCGCCAAGTCGAACAACTTCGACCTTTTTTTCAAAAACCTTTGCGGCTATATCTCGCTCAACTGCGTCATCAATGGCTGCAACTGTGCCTCTATCACTGTGGAGTCCAAGGTGGAAGGCATAGCCGGCGAATGTGCCATCGATGTCGCCAGCTCCAAGCTCGTCAACCTTTCTTCTAAGGTGGTTACCGTCAGACCTGCCTCTGGCACCACCTTCGACGACGGCAAGGAGTACTTCATGCCTATAGCTCCTGGCGTATATACCCAGCTTGTCTTCACAGCTAAAGATGCCAGCGGCAATGTCCTTGCCACTCGCGTGGTGCGCGGCAAGGAGTATGCTCGTAGCGGTGTCTATACCATCGACCTCAACGGCAGCGACCTCGCTGTGGTGGGTGCCTCTATACCGCTCGGCGGTTTCTTCTCTGTCTCCAATGAAAAAAAAGTGCGCTTCTCCTCTGGCAACCTTCAGTATCAGGCCTCTACAGGTCTCTTCCGCTTCGCTCAGGACCAATACCTCAGCGTCGGCGCCGATAATAGCAGTATCAGCTCCACCAACGACGGTTGGATCGACCTCTTCGGCTGGGGCACCAAGGACGCTCCTTTCAAGACCTCTCTCGACGACGCTCAGTACACCTCCTACTCCAATTGGGGCGCTATGATGAACGACAACGTTTTCGCCGAGTTGAAAAACAACGGCTACCGCGAACTGAAAAATGAGGAATGGCAATATCTCTTGGCACGTCCTGACAAGACAGCCATGGCCACCGTCAACGCTTTCGGCTCCTCGTATATGGGGCTCCTTCTCCTGCCCGACGACTTCACCCTGCCTAACTCTTGTTCTTACACTGCCGGCTTCGCACAAAAGTATGCCACCAACACCTACTCTTTCGACCAATGGGAGGCCATGCAGAAGGCTGGCGCCGTGTTCCTGCCTGCCGCTGGTTTCCGCAACGGCACCACTGTCGAGTCGCACCATGTCGTCGGCGGCTACTGGGCCGCTGGCTCCTATACCTTAGGCACAAAACCTATATCTTATTATCTCAACTTCGGTTGTGGCGACGCCTTTGTCAACTACAACGACTACCGTCATACGGGCCGCTCTGTACGTCTTGTCGTTGATGTCAATTAATTATAATTACCTCAGTATATGAAACGTATATCTCTATATATTCTCCTGCTCGTTGGCATAGTCTCTGCCATTCATGCCGAACGTGTAGATCTCTCCACCGCTTCGCGCGTGGCTCGCAACTACTACGCCGCCCATGGCGGCGACACGACAGGTGTAGCCTTCATCGATGTGGCCGGCAAATGCGGCCTCGACAACCTCTTTGTCTTCGTCCCCGCCGGTGGCGGCGAGGGCTTCGTGGTGGTCTCCGCCACCACTCACCAGCAGCCTATTTTGGCTTTCAGCACCGTCAGCTACTTCTCCACTCCGTTGCCTCTTAATAGCAACATAGAGCATGTCATGCAAGTGTTCGAAAGCTCTTGCGCCTATCTCGACAGCCTCTATGGCTACGAGCCTTCCGTCTACGAGTCGCAGTGGCTGATGTGGGGCGGCTCCGCCTCTCCATATCACAAGCCCAAAGGTACCTACACTATTGTGGGACCACTCGTTACCACCACCTGGAACCAGTCATCGCCATTCAACGACAACTGCCCTATATATAAAGAACAGCGCACTGTTACCGGCTGTGTGTCAACGGCTCTGGCTCAGATACTTCGCTACTGGCGCTACCCCGAAAAGGGAGCGGCTGTTACCAACAGTAAATGTATGGTAGGTGATGTAGATACAACTCTGTCTGCTCCCGAGACGGTGTTTGACTGGGATAATCTCTCCGAACACTACGACAACAACAGCACTCTCGTTCAAAAGCAGGCTGTGGCGGAGCTGATGTACTACTGCGGCGTCTCTCTCGGCATGATGTATGATATAGGCTCAAACGGCGGCAGTGGTGCTTATGCAAGCGATGTGGATGATGTGTTGATAAAGCTCGGATACAAAAACACAGCAAAATATGAAAAGCGTAATAATTCATCTCCTGCGGTCAATACTTCGTGGGAGACAAAGATAAAAACCGAAATTGATGCTGCTCGTCCTGTCATATATTCGGGCAATGGACACTGCTTTATTTGCGACGGCTACGATAGCGACGGCAACTTCCATTTCAACTTTGGCTGGGGTGGGGCTCACGACGGCTATTATTCTTATACGCATATCGTCCCTCAGGCCACAGGTATAGGTGGCGGTGCTGGCGACTACTCTATCAAGAATGAGGCCATCTATGGCATAGAGCCTGATGTCGCTCCGCTCATCGTAACACCCCAAAATGTGGAATTCAACTGCTATGGCGACTCTGCTATTATCAACATTCGCAGCACCAACTCTTTAAGCAGCTGGACAGCCTCCTCGTCGGCTGCTTGGCTCACGCTCTCCGCCACCTCTGGCACCGGCTCCTGCTCGTTTTCTACTATCATGGCGAAAGCCTCGCACAACACCTCTGGCTCTTCCCGCACAGCCACCATCACCGTTACCCACAACGGCCAATCCAAAACCGTTACCATTACCCAGCCCGACGGCACCATCAGCCCCGACGGCACTTATGGTGAAACGGTATGTGCTGGTAGTGGATATATAAGAAACAGTGCTAGGGCTGTTTATGTCCGTCCTGAATGTTTTGGCAATTTTGGTGATGGTCAGTATTTAACATCTGTCTCTTTTTCTGTCTTTATACTTGACGGTTACGACCCCGATATCAAGTATACTGTCAAAATTTTCGAGAATGTTGATTTTAGCAGTTTGAAGAATGCTACTGAAGTGTATGATATAGACAAAGTGTTAGGACGTGAGGTTTATTCGCAAGATACTGATGTTGTGGTTGAGAGACATCTTACAACAATTACTGTTAAGTTAAAGACACCGTATGCTATTACTACGGGCAAGAAATTCTGGATAGGTATTTATTCGGATAAACAATATGTCATTGGTTACGCAGCTACTCAAAATCTTGGCAAGCCATATTTTGGTAGAGAAACTACCACACTGGGTGGCTATTGTTTATATGGTCGCGAAGACATTTATAGATTCGTCATCAACTTCTACATCAAAAATTTCAACTGCCCCGACCGTACAGAAGAGCAGTCAAGGGAGGTATGCGATAAATATACATGGCACGTCAATAATACAGAATACACCACTTCAGGTGATTATTCCGTGCGTCGTGCCAATGCCTACGGCGAAGGCTGCGACAGCGTCTACAACTTGCACCTTACCATCAAAAAATCAGTCAGCCCGGTGGTGGAAGAGTACGTGGCTTGCGACTCGCTGCGCTATGGGACGACGACCTTGAAGCAGACCAAGCTCTATTATTTATATTCCAATAAACTGGTTGCCGCCAACGGCTGCGATAGCATGCCGCTCAAACGTTACAAGATAGACTATACGGGTGTCGCCACCTACCATGTCTCTTCGCCCAACCCTGTTGTATGGAATGGCAACATCTACACCACTTCGGGTCAGTACACCATTCGCAAAGTCATGCCTGTCGACACCCTCTGCGATAGCATACTAACACTCAACCTCGTTATCACCTCCGACAACGAGCCACTCGGCATCGACAACCTCGGCACCTCAGCTCCTCGTATCTACGCCTCGCGCAACGTGGTACATGTCTATGGTGCTGAAGGTCGCAAGGTGGTTATCTACAATACTGTTGGTCAGCAGATGGCCTCGTGGCATTCCGCCCCAGCCGCCATATCTCAAGCTCTACCATCGTCAGGCATCTACCTCGTACAGATAGACACAGGCACTCCTGTAGCCATAGTCTGCAAGGAATAGTACAACGGCAGCGCCATTGGAAAGCCCAATGGCGCTGTTGTTGGGTAAAAAAAAACGTCTATCCTCGCGGCACCCTACGCCAAAGGCGGATATGTGGAGCTGTTGTTGGGTAAAAAAAAAACGTCTATCCTCGCCCCGTAGGGGCAAAAGCCTTCAGCCCAACGGCAAGCGAAGCGACACCTTGGGAACGCCCAACGGCACCGCCTTGGGTGCAAAAAAATGTCTATCCTCGCAAGACGGTGGTATGATTTGATTTTTGGGTGCTTGTTTTATTTGTTTGCAGAGAATGGTCTGTCGATTTGCACGGTCTATTTTTAATTATTATCTTTGCAAATAATCAATAAAAGTTATAATATTGCGTAAATTATTAAAATATAGCACTTTGTGGGGGGGGCGGTCTGTAGCTTCGGTGGTATATAATATAAAATGAATTTATTAGCCATAGTACATTTATAATGTACTATGGCTTTTTGTCTAAAAAATATATATATGGAAAAACAAGAAATTAAAGACACTGTTCAGCAGATATTTCGTGAGGTCTTTGAGCACGAAGATATCGTCTTAAACGAAACGATGACAGCTGATGATGTTGAGGAATGGGACTCTCTGACGCATGTTCAGTTGATTTCAGAAGTGGAAAAAACGTTTCAAATAAAATTCAAGCTCAAAGAGCTGAACAAGATGTCTAATGTAGGTGATTTGATAGATGCCGTATATTCTAAGTTGAATTAAAAAGTGTATATTTAGAGTTAATGTTTCAAAACACGATTATATCTCAATTACTGCAAGTAATTGAAAAATATTCGGACTGCCCTGCTTTTTGTTTCAAAGGTAATAGATATTATACATATAGCGATTTCGCACACTCCATCTCAGGTATTAGATCGGCTGTTAAGAGTTCTGTCTTTGAGAATAAAAAGGTTGGGTTGGTGATAAATGACGACCTCGAAACCTACTCTTCCATATTCGCTCTGTGGATGCAGGGCTGTTGCTATGTGCCTCTGCATCCGCATTGGCCGTCGGATAGGTTGGGTAATATTATTGACCAAGTTGGCATTGACCTGATATTGGATTCGTCGGGTACGTCAGCTTTTGACCTGCAGGTCTTAAACACTTCACAACAAGTAGCTGACAGCTTCTTCCTGAACGACATAGTATGTGTTGACGATTCTGAACCTGCCTATATCTTGTTTACTTCGGGCAGCACAGGTACGCCCAAGGGTGTGCCCGTTATGAGAAGAAATCTCGCCGCCTTTTATAACTCTTTTTGTGCTTTAGGACTGGGTATCACGTCTAAAGATAGGTGCCTTCAGGCTTTCGACCTAACATTCGACCTATCGGTCAATTCATATCTAACTCCTTTGCTTTCTGGTGCTTGCCTCTATACTGTCCCCGACGATGTTATCAAGTATATGTATATTTCTGAATTGTTGGAAGAACAGGATGTTACGTATGCTCTGATGGCTCCTTCGGTGATAAAATGCTTGAGGCCATATTTCGAAGAGATTGAACTTCCGTCGTTGCGCTATAGCCTGTTTTGCGGTGAGGCTTTGCCTGAAGATGTTACAGCAGAATGGTCGCAATGTGTGCCGAACGCCAGAATATTCAATGTCTACGGACCAACGGAGAATACCATTTTCTGCACTGCCTACGAATATCAACGACATGGCGGCAACAAGACTTATAATGGCGTCTTATCCATAGGCAGGGATATGCAGGGCTGTATGTCGTGTGTTGTTGATGATGACGAGAAAAGGGTGGGGAAGAATGCAAAGGGAGAGCTGTGCCTTAGTGGTGGCCAGTTGTTTGGAGGCTATTGGAAAAATGACGCCAAGACAGCCGAGTCGTTCTTTACAGATGGTGATGATGTCCGCTTTTATAAAACGGGCGATATCTGTTTTCAAGACGACGACGGAGATCTGTTGTATTGCGGAAGGAAAGACTATCAGGTAAAGATACAAGGTTTTCGTGTTGAACTTGGTGAGATAGAGCATGTGGCTAAACGTTATCTAAAAGACAAGGAGGTGGTTTGCGTTGTAAACGAAGCAGACTCTAATTTTACAAGACTTATCTTATATGTTGAGTCTGATACATTCGACACCAAGCCACTGGTGGACTATCTTCGTTCTGAACTACCTTCGTATATGATACCATCGTCGGTTGTTGCGCTGCCTACTATACCGTTGAATGCTAATGGCAAGGTTGACAGAAACTTGTTAAAAAATATGATAAAATGAATCTTTCTGATATTGTTATTCGTCAAGCTGAGATAAAAGATGTTGACTTTATTGCAACAACGATTGTTGAGGCGGAAAAAGGCTTGTCAAACAAATGCGGGCTGGCAAATTATTTTGGTCTTTCGGAACAAGAGCTTCATGGCTATGTGCGTAACATGTTGGAAGAGGAGGTTGACGGCTGTGAGTTTTCGTTGAGCAGCTTTCATGTTGCTGAGCATGATGGCAAGGTCGTTTCGGCACGCGGCGGCTGGAAAGAAGGCGACAACGAAGATGAACTTCCGTCGGCAATACTTAAAGCAAATCTTTTAAGCTATTGTTTGCCAGCGGAGAATATAAAGATAGGGCTGGAGCATAAATATCTGACTGCTGATTTTCAGACGGTAAGAGAAAAAGATGCTTTCCAGCTTGAATATAGTTATACTTTGTCAGAATACAGAGGTAATCATCTGATGTATATATTGGATGACTTTTATGTAGAAAAAGCAAGGGCGATGGGATGCAAGAAAATTCAAGCACACGTCTTTGCCGACAATGTCTCAAGTCTGAAAAGTTGTTATCGTCATGGGTTCGTGCTCGTGAAGACAGTTGTCTCATCGCAAAAGAATATAAAAGAGTTTTATTCCGACGACAAGTTGCTTTTGTTGGAAAAGGTCCTTTGACTTTTTTTCTGTATTAACGTTAAAGTTGTATGTTAGTAACTTCTTTCAAATTTCTGATATTCTTTCTCGTTTTCTTTATTCTATATTGGCTCCCAATATCTAAGGGCAGCAGATGGTATCAAAATATATTGTTGCTGTGTGGCAGTATAGCTTTCTACATCTTTACTGACTTCCAGATGCTGCCGCTGATTGTCGTGTCTACCATTGTGTTCTATTTCTTGGGTGTTGGCATCGAAAAAAACGAGGATAAGATATTGGCAGATATATACAAGTATGCAGGCATACTGATGGCCTTGTCGTTATTGGTGTATTTCAAATACAATCATTTTTTTATTAGCTCCTTCGTCAAGGTGTTTGGATGGATAGGACTTCATGTCAACATGTCGTCGTTTAAGGTCTTGATACCTTTGGGCTTGAGCTATTATGTCTTCAAAATGATAAGTTATTTGATAGAGATATATAGAGGCAAGATATCAGCGTCGCGTGATATGGTGGCTTTTGCGGCATACATCTCTTTTTTCCCTACCATATCCGCCGGTCCTATCGATAGGCCTAACACCTTTTTGTCTCAGCTTTCTCAACGTCGTGTTTTCAAGTACGAGATGGGGGTTGACGGCATACGACAGATATTGTGGGGTGTGTTCAAGAAATGCGTGGTGGCTGATTTCTGTGCAGTACATTTTGTCGATGAGGTGTGGATGAATATTGGTGGTTGCTCATCGTTGATACTGTTTGCGGCCATGTTTGTCTATGCTTTTCAGGTTTATTGCGATTTCTCTGGCTATTCCGATATCGCCATCGGTATCTCAAAGTTGTTGGGTATCAAGGTGACGAAAAACTTCAACCACCCATTCTTTGCCACTAATATTGCAGAGTTTTGGCGCCGTTGGCATATCTCGCTTACTGGCTGGCTGACCGACTATGTGTTTTTGCCTCTAAACATGTTGTTCCGCAATATGAACAAGTTTGGCGTCTTCCTCGCCATTATGATAAACATGATATTGGTGGGCATGTGGCATGGCGAATGTATGAGATATGTATATTTCGGCATCTTTCACGGCTTGCTGTTTGCCCCATTGGTCTTTTCGGGCAAGATGAACAAAAAAGAGAAGGAGCATATTGGCTTGTGGGGATTGCCTTCTTTGACTGATTTTATGAAGATGCTTGGTGTATTCTCGTTGTATTCGCTAAGCACCTGTCTGTATAGGGCTGAAGATATGGAACAGCTGTATGCTTTTTTTAATCAGATGCTTTCCTTCAACGTTGCCAATAATTTGAATGGACCTTTTATGCTGACTATTATGGCAACATTGTTTTTGCTGGTGATGCTGTTGGAATGGTATACAAGAAAAAAAGATTTTCCTCTCCAGTCTATCGATTCATTGCCAATATATGTTAGGTTTGTTTTTTATGCTTTGATTCTTGTCTCTTTTATGTTTCTTGCCCCCAGTGGGTCGCCTCAATTCATCTACCAACAATTTTAGCTGCGTATATGTACAAGTTTGTTAAACATATCCTTCTTTTCTTTTTGCTTATCGTCATCCCTTTGGATGTTATTGTTACTTTTTCCCTTTACAATACATTTATTCTTGTGCCTTCATGGACTCAAGTGAAATGTGATAAAGCAGATGCCGATGTTCTTATTATGGGGCACTCTCGTGCCGAGGTGCAGTATTCGCCATACATCCTCGACTCTGTGTTAGGGTGCAACTCGTACAACTTGGGGTTTTCTGCCGCACGTTTCAACACTCAGATACTCAGGTATAACTATTATCGTCGTTTTCATACAGCTCCAAAGGCTATAATCCAAAATATAGACTACTCTACTTTGGGCTATAAGTGTCCAACGACAGAACATGTTACGTTCCTCCCCATGGTTTATGACAATACATTAAGGAATGAGTTGTACGAATGTGGCGAACTTTCGTTTGCCGAAGCTTACATTCCGTTGTATAGGTATATGTCGCAAGATAATGATTTATACGGCGCAATAAGACAAAGGGTTAAAAATGGGGTGGCGAAAAGAGATAAAGGCTATCTTGGTGTTCCTTGGGGCTATGATGGCACAGCGCTGGCGGGAGTAGATACGTTTCAGTTTGAAAATGATGCTCGTACAAGACACATCTTTGAAGATTTCTTGCAAAGCTGCAAAGAAGAAGATATAAAGATGGTGTTCGTTTTCGCTCCCTTATATATCGATGCTATCAATAAAGTATATGACTCAGCAAGTGTGCGTCAGGTGTTTTCGTACTATGCTGAAAAATACGATGCTGTTCTTTTGGACTATACGTATAGTTATCTGAGCTATGATAATGCTTATTTCTACAATGGCACTCATCTGAATAAAGACGGGGCAGAACGCTTTTCTCGCATGTTGGCGCACGATTTGGACAGCCTGGGCGTATTCTCATTTTAAGATAGATCTAAACGTCGTATTTCGACACGCCTAATAGTGTGGAGACCTCTGCGCTACTATAGTGTGATTCTTTCTTTGACATGTTGCCTGTGATCGGTTGAGAGAAAGACAATTGTCAGAAAAGAAATTGAATTACTTTTCCCAGTTCCAGGATTATTTCGTAATTTTGCATTCGATAGCAAAATAATAATATAGTTAATAAAGTTGCATCTGCGACTGAATACGGCTTATATGAATTCTGATAATATAGATTTTATTACATATTGTATCGGTAATCTCTCGCGAAGACTTGGCATGACTGCTGGTGAAGTATATATTAAATTAAAGCAGTCGGGTATACTCATGGGGTACATGGTGCCTTGCTATGATGTGCTTCATACATTTGGCAAAGAGTATTTAATAGAAGAACTTATAGAGTATATGAGGGAGAAAGGAGTGTTATGAGAGTGTATCATGCGTCTTCTATCATTGTAAAACACCCTGATGTATTGCACAGTCGTGCCTATCTTGATTTTGGCTCAGGATTTTATGTTACCACTATGCGTGAACAGGCACAGATGTATGGGGCCAGATTTGTTCGTCGTGGCATGGCTGCCATTCTCAATATTTATGATTTGGCAGATGACCTCAGTCAATGGAATGTTATTGAGTTTAAGCAATACGACGAGGCGTGGCTTGATTTCGTGGCAACATGTCGTACTGGTAAAACCATTGGCAACTATGATGTTGTTATTGGTGGTGTCGCCAACGACAAGATATTTCGTACCATTGACCTTTATTTTGCTGGAGATATTAGTAAAGAGGAGGCGCTTCGCCGTTTAATTTTTGAAAAGCCCAACAATCAGATTTGCATTCGCTCTCAAAAGGTTCTTGATGAATGCATTTTTTTCAATAGTTCACAACGCTTATGAACAACAATCGCAACGATGCTTTTTATGCGATACTTGATGCGAAATATGCCAGGATTATCAACGAGATAAGTGTGATGCACTCTGTTTCTCTTGAAGAAGCTATGGATATTTTCTATAATTCTTCTATTTTACCACTTCTTGAGGACGGCGTTGCAGACCTTCATTGCAGAAGCGATAAATATTTGGCAGAAGAGATTTGGCGGGAGTATAAATAGAACAATTACATCACCTTTTTTTGATGGCTATTCGTGATGGATTGTATGTAGGGACATCTTCGTCTTTTCTGCATGTCGCATTTCAAAAACACGTTCTACAACCACATATCATTGTTATAGAACGTGTCGTAAGCCGATAAAAGAGCTGCATGCGGCAACACAGATGTCTTATAACGTGTTGTTGTGTGTTGTCCTTATGTCATTAATTCCAATAGTGTTTGTAGAGCTTCTGCTCGTTGCCGTAGTTTACAATGTCGAGGAAGAAGAGCAGTCCTGTGGTGGGGTGGTCTTGTCCTTTGATAGTAACTACTGGGGCTACGTTGCCCGACTGTTTCAGTGCCTCGTAGGCTATGGTGGAGTTGCTGTATGGCACCATCTGGTCGGCATCGGTGTGATATAGCACCATCTTGGCCTTGGGCTGCCATCCAGTGGTCTGCTCGTCGGCTTCTGCGGCTTTCATCATTGCATTATAGAGGCGGCTGGTGGTGTCCCATATTTCTGTTTTGAGCAGGCTGTGAGGGTTGCGGCTGTGCAGGAAATTGATGTACATCTCCTGCAGCTCCTCTACTGTGTAGTCTTTGCTGTTGGTGGCCTCTATAAGTCCCGACTGCACGAAGTCTTCGGTGAAATAGTCTTCTATCTTTATTCCCTCGAATATTTCGGGATAGCTGTACATCTCGCCAGCCAGCACCATGGGGAAACAGACTATGTAGGTAAGGCTGGTGTTTTCGAGATAGGCGCGCATGGTCTCCTTGGGGCTGTATACGCCTCCGCCGCAGTAGCTCCATTTGAGGTTGATGCGACGGCGGTCGGCGTTGCCGAGCTGTGTCTCTATGTAGCGATGTTCGGCAAAGGAGAGGCTGCCGCCCTGGCTGTAGCCTGTCAGCCAGGTATAGAATGAGGATGGCAGGCGGTAGCCTTTGTCCTTGGCTATGTCGAGAGCCGTAAGGTAGGCGTCAATGCAGTTGTGTGCCGTTATGGTGAGGTTGAGGTAGGGGGGGGGCAGATGGCGGCTTGCGCCATAGCCTTGTCCGTCGGGACAGACCAACAAGCAGTTGTCGGCAACGACGAAGCTGTTGACAGGCATGCTCTTGGTGGGACACTCGGAGTCGGCGAATATGGTGTAGTGGAAGTTGAGCACACCGTAGGCTGGCGTATGCTTCTGCGGTATGACAAGCAATGAGGAAAGGGTTACTGGCTTGCCTGTCTGGTCGACGCTTTCGTAGGTGTATTTGTATGCCTTGTATACGGTGGCTTTGTCGCTTGCAAGTGGCATGTTCTTTTCTACGTTTTTTAAGGCGCCGCTTATCAAAGTTTGGATTAGTAGCTTTTGCGTTGCGTCGCTAAAGGTGTCAAGAGAGGAGGTGATAGGTAACAGCAGGTCGTCGAAAGTGTATGAGGCGCTGTCGTAGATGGTGTAGGAGTGCGTGGTGTAGGGCTCGATGTATGGAGCTGCTTCCTCTTCGTCTTTTTGACATGAGACTGTTGTCAGAGCCAGTGCAATACATGGCATGACCCATAGTAATATTCTTTTTATCATGATAGTAATTTTTTTTGAACAACAACAAAACACTATCCTTTTGACTTTTATTTTGCCAAATAGATAGTGTTGAAGGATTAAAATATGTACACTACAATTATATGTCTATCTGCTGGCTTCGGCTATTGAACCACGGTAGGCTGGACAGGTTGTGTGGTGTGAACATGATGCGGCGATAGCGGAAAAGATGACGACTATCACAACGAGGGTTATTATTTTTTTCATTTTTATATGATTTGTTTTTTTAGTTGCTTTTGGCTGTTGCCTGTTTGTGTGGGTAATATTGCTGTGTATTAGTGGAATAAGGCAGATGTACAGGCAACGAGATTTGATTATATGTCATTGAGTGTGCTATTGTATTTGTTTATGCGATTTATGATAGGGTGTTTTTACCGTTTTTTCTCTGTCTGGGCTATGTTCAGTTCTATGTTTGCATCGCTTTATCGACTCGAAATATAATCAAGCTTGTCCTTACCACTCCTTTATATAAATCTTCTGCCAGCAATATTATTTTCAATCTGCAAAGGTACGATTTTTTTGTTGTGTGAAGAAAAAAAATATTGAAAATATATTCATTTTGTTCAATTCAATAAAAATGGTCTAAAATTATATTATACATTTGTGAAATATGTATTTTTGTTTTAGGTATATGGCGTAGTTTACGTTTGTAAAATATATATTATTTTGTGTATATTTGTAAATTTACAACATTTGTATATATGTTATATTAGGCTACAATTG
>JAZRVD010000150.1:0-5190 GCA_045598945.1 Bacteroidales bacterium
GTGTCGCCATCGGGATAGTTGAACACCACGGGGTCGAAACGTTGCACCGTGCCGAAGCCTGGATAACGATGATAAGGCATCTTTATCCAGTCGAGATAGCTCTCTACCTGACCATTGGTGAACGGCAAGACGTTGTGAACCAGAGGCACAGCCAACGGTGTCATGGCAGAACGCGGGCCATAGGCAAGCTTGCTTACCATCAACCTGTCGCCAACAAGGAGCGACTTTTCCATCGACGACGACGGTATATGGTACAGTTCGAAGATGTTGCCACGAATGATGACGGCTGCCACAAGGGCGAAGACAATGGCGTCGCACCAGTCGCGCATCTGGCTGATATGGTGCGGCGGCAGGTCTTTAGGGTTGGTATACTGCATCTTGCTAAAGCCAAGAATAGGCAGGTATATCCACGGGAAAATGACGGCAAAGGTCTGCTCCCAGAAGCCGTAGCGACGGAAAACCTTGGCGGTCTCCACCACCATGAGCAGGAAGGTGAAGACATTGATGGCTGGGATAAGGAAATAGATGTACCAAGGCCATTTCTTGCCACACACTTTTATCCACACAACGATATTGTAGACAGGCACAATAGCCTTCCATGGCGCCACACCGGCTTTTTTGAACACAAGCCACAAGCCTACAAGGCAGCCGATGAAATAGAGAATGAGATAGATGTCGTAAAACACGGATTAAGATTTTTTATTTTGGTTGAACAATATTAACTGCGTTTGCAACAGCGTTGTAAAGCCTTTGCAACGCTGGATAAAAGCACCTCACGGTCGCTGCTCCACGATAGGTCGGCACGAGCGGCGTCAAAACGCTTGAGTCTTGCGTCTGACGGTATGTCGTCCCACTGCCTCAACGCCTCGTCTACAGCCTGCGCCAGCGCCCTACCCTGCTGGTCGCCCACCAAGTAGCCCACACCATAGCCCTGCACCACGCGACGTATCTCTGGAAAGTCGGTGGCGAGCAGAGGCACGCTGGCAGCCACAAAGTCGCCCACACGGTTGGGCAACGAATAGTAGTAGTTTAGACCCATGTTGTCTAAGAGGCAGAGTCCCATGGTGGCAAGGGGTGTGATACAGTGCAACGTGGCGGGCTCCACCCTGCCGAGAAACACCACCCTGTCGGAATATGGCAATGTAGCAGCCTTACGGAGAAGAGCCTCGTACTCGTCGCCCACACCTGCCACCACCATGCAGCAGCCGTCTAACCACTGCATAGCATCCATCATCCTGTCTATGCCACGCCCCACATTAACGGAGCCCTGATAGAGCAGCAAGGCCCGATAACTGGCGGCAAGCCGCTCCACACGCCTCACCACAGCCTCGTCGGCAGGCTGTCTGTCATTACTGCCGTCAGGCACGTTGCGCACCACCTGCATATCTATGCCCATGGTCTTGCGATAATGGTCGGCGATGCTCTGACACACCGTTACAGCTCCATCAACATGCGGCACACAGTGGCGCTCTATCCATTGCCACACCGCCTTGACCCTCTTTCTACCCACCAGCTCAGGAACTTCTGGAAACAGCTCATGAGCGTCGAAAAACAGCGTCTTGCGTCGCAACAGAGCGGCACAGCTGTTGGCAAGCAATGTGTCGGTGTCGTTGGCATAGTACATGTCGGCACGCATAAAGAGCAGCTTGACAAACAGCCGCAGGTTGTACTCGGCATAAAACAATGCTTTGCGACGCGCTATAAGACGCATGCGCAGTGTAGTATACGGTCGTCGCACCTCGCCGCTGCCAGGCAGCTTGCGACCTATCAGCACCACCTCGTGGCCCGCATCGTGCAAAGCCATGCAAGAGCGATGCACACGCTGGTCGGTAACAAGGTCGTTGGTAACAGAAATCACTATGCGAGACACGTTGAAGACTATGAAAAAGAACTTGCAAAAATAGACAAAAGCAACCATAACAACAAATAAAAGATTGTCAAAACGTCAGAAAACAAGAAAAAAGAGTACCTTTGCAGTGCAAAAACACGACATGCATACGGGAGAAAAAACGCTATATAGCATAGCATTTTTTCATATTCCATACGTTCTGTCATCATACCAACAACCGCTATGACAACCTACTTTGCCGACGTAGTACTGCCACTTCATCTGCCTGGCACTCTCACCTATCGCGTACCGCAAGAATACAACGATGCCATCCAGGTGGGGCAGCGCGTGGTGGTGCAGGTGGGGCCAAAAAAGCTCTACGCCGCCTTGGTGAGACGCATACATCAGCAGGCGCCTGAGTTTACCACCAAATACCTGCAAGCTATTCTCGACGAGCAGCCCATAGTAGGCGAACAGCAGTTCGTATTCTGGGAATGGATGGCAGACTACTACATGTGCTATATCGGCGACGTGATGGCAATAGCGCTGCCGTCGTCGCTGCGCATAGCCTCCGAATCGATACTCAGCATACACCCCGACTATGACGGCGAACTGTCGTCGCTAACAGCCAACGAAAACAAGATAGTGATGCTGCTAAACGAACACCCCTCGCTGTCGGTGGCTGACATACAGCATGCGATAGGCGTAAAAAACATCATGCCCATACTCGGCGGCATGATAGAGCGCCACATAGTGATGATGGACGAAGACCTCAAGCAGCGCTTCACGCCTCGCACTACAGCATATCTGCTACTCCATCCCAAATATCAGCCCAACGGCAACGACGACAATGCCTTGCAACAGCTCGTCGGCGAGTTGGAGAACGACAAGAGAAAAGAGAAACGGCTCGCCGCACTGCTACGTTTTCTGCAACTGAGCCACTTTGGCGCCGATGCCGTAAAGAAGAAGCTACTCGCCGATGACAAAAGCCTCTCCTTATCGTCCATCAACACACTAATAAAAAACGAGGTGTTGATAGAAGAGCAACGCATAGAGAGCCGCCTTGAGCATTACGACGAGAGCAATATGATTAGCGCCAGCGACATACAGCTCTCCGACTGCCAGCAGCAGGCCTTCGACGCCCTTCATACCTGCTCGCAAAAAATAAGTCTCCTGCATGGCGTAACCTCGTCGGGCAAGACCGAGGTGTACATCAAAATAATCGACGAGATAGTGCAGCAGGGCAAGCAAGCCCTCTTCCTGCTACCCGAAATAGCACTCACCACCCAGCTCATCAACCGCTTGCGACGCTACTTTGGCAACAAGGTAGGCGTATACCACTCGCGTTTTAGCGCCTCGCAACGCACCGAAGTGTGGCACAACACCTTAAGCATGAAATACCAAGTGCTTATAGGTGCGAGAAGCGCCATCTTCCTGCCCTTTCAAAAACTCGGCATCGTAGTAGTCGACGAAGAGCACGACGCCTCCTACAAACAATATGAGCCATCGCCACGCTACCAGGCGCGCGACAGTGCCATAATGCTCGCCCATCAATGGAAGGCTCGCACCATACTTGGCTCCGCCACGCCATCGGTAGAAAGCTATTTCAACGCCACCACTGGCAAATATTCGCTTGCCGTGATGGACAAGCGCTATGGCGGCGTAACGATGCCCGAAGTGCTGTGCGCCGACATGAAAGAGGCATCTCGACGCAAAGAAGTAAACGGCCATTTCTCGCACTTCCTTATCAACCACATCGACAACGCTCTCAAAGAACATCAGCAAGTCATACTCTTTCAAAACCGACGTGGCTTCTCTATACGCCTTACATGCGACGACTGCCAGTGGACACCGCAATGTCGCAACTGTGACGTGTCGATGGTATACCACAAAAGCACCAACAGCCTGCGTTGCCACTACTGTGGCTACAGCATACCTATACCCACCGAATGTCCGGCATGCCACTCCCACCATATCTCTATGAAAGGCATTGGCACTGAACGCATAGAAGAAGATCTCTCGCTGCTCTTTCCCGATGCCAAAGTGGCTCGCATGGACCTCGACAGCACCTCGCAAAAAAACAAATACCTGGAATTGATAAGCGACTTTGAAGAGCATCGCATAGACATACTCGTAGGCACGCAGATGGTTACCAAAGGTCTCGACTTTGAGAATGTGTCGATAGTAGGCATCATCAGCGCCGACAGCCTTATCTTCTTTCCTGAGTTTCGTGCCTACGAACGAGCCTACCAGCTTATGACGCAGGTTAGCGGACGAGCGGGCCGCCACCAGACTGGCGGCAAGGTCATCATACAGACATACAACCCCTACCATCAAGCCATACGCGACGTGATAGACAACAACTACCAGCGTATGTACGAAAGCCAGAAACAAGAACGGCGCATATTCCGCTACCCACCCTACAACCGACTGATATACATCACCATGAGCCACCGCGACCAAGACGTCCTCAACACCGCCGCCGCCGTTGCCGCACAACAGCTGCGCATGGTGTTCGGCAACCGTGTCATGGGTCCTGAATATCCATCGATACCACGCATCAGAGGCATGTATCTCAAGCAGATAATGCTTCGCTTTGAACGTACCGACGCACTCTCCGCCGCCAAGCAGCAGATACTCGTCATCTTCGACGCCATAGAACACGACAAGCAGTTCCGTCCGCTAAAAGTAATCTACGACGTAGACCCCAACTAACAATAAATCGTTTTTCGACAAACCGAGAAGGGAATGTCAATATTCTAAATTCATAACTCATAACTCTTAATTTCCCAATATTTTTTATCTTTGTATGATAACATTCTTGTCGGAAAGTATGCACAACTACCACAAAATCAACACATTACGGGGGGGGCAACGTATAGTCGCCGCCTGCTATTGCTAACTTTTATATAACGCTTACACCGCTATGGGCTTTTATTTCAGTTCGTAGTGGCGTTTTTTTTATGCACTTTTTTTGACAACTTATTCACATTATTATTAATACCAAATTTATAAAATTATGTACAACAAAGCTTTTTTTGACGAACCGCAAGCCATGGTGGTGCGGTTCGACGTGGTGGATGTCATCAGCACATCGGGCGGTGTGTCTAAAACGTATTTCGAGGGGTCTTCCATCAATAATGCCGTCGAGGCGGAATGATGTTGCAATGGCTTTGCAACGCTTTTTCAATGACAATTAAAAATCAATAAACCATGAAGAAATTTATTTTTATGCTATCGGCTTCGTTGCTGTTGCTGGCGGCATGCTCCAAGGACGACGAGGCCCTTGTGCAGCAGAACGGCGACGTTACCTTCGTCAACAAGACCTTTAGCGCCTCCTGCAAGGGCAAGAAGGCGGCTTT
>JAZRVD010000151.1:0-18369 GCA_045598945.1 Bacteroidales bacterium
CAAAAGGTGTGGGTAGTGCTTTTGCCCTTACAGGGCGAGGATTGACGGACAAAAACACCCAGGGTGCTGCCCTGGGCTGAAAGCTTGTTGCCCCGTTGGGGCGTTAATTACAAATTATTACTGTCCGTTAATTTCATATTATTCTGTCCGCCAAATCGCAAATAGTGTGGATAGTGCTTTTTCCCTTACAGGGCGAGGATTGACGGGCGATAATACCCAGGGCGCCGCCCTGGGCTGAAAGCTTGCTGCCCCGTTGGGGCGTTAATTACAAATTATTACCGTCCGTTAATAACATATTATTCCGTCCGCCAAATCGCAAATAGTGTGGGTAGTACTTTTGCCCTTACAGGGCGAGGATTGACGGGCGATAATACCCAGGGTGCCGCCCTGGGCTGAAGGATTGTTGCCCCGTTGGGGCGTTAATTACAAATTACCACTGTTCGACAAATACAAATTATTACTGTCCGTTATTTACATATTATTCTGTCCGATAAATCACAAAGTGTGGATAGTGCTTTTGCCCTTACAGGGCGAGGATTGACGGGCGATAATACCCAGGGTGCTGCCCTGGGCTGAAGGCTTGCTGCCCCGTTGGGGCGTTAAATACAAATTATCACTGTTCGACAAATACAAATTATTACCGTCCGTTAATTACATATTATTCTGTCCGACAAATCGCAAATAGTGTGGGTAGTGCTTTTGCCCTTACAGGGCGAGGATTGACGGGCGATAATACCCCGGGTGCTGCCCTGGGCTGAAGGCTTGTTGCCCCGTTGGGGCGTTAATTACAAATTATTACCGTCCGTTAGTTACAATATGATGTTGAGATGTGTAAAACAGCAGAGCGAGGTATAGCATATTGCCCTACCCCGCCCTGTTGTTTTAGTATGCGATGATACTATAACACTCTTGAAAAGACCCTCTTGCCCTCGAAATATGTTGCATTGACTTTTGCAGTGTGTATCTCATTGTCGGGACAGGCGACCTCGTCAAGCACATCCTTGTCTACAAGGATAAAGTCGGCATACTTACCTGTCTTGATACTGCCACGTTCGTTCTCTATAAACATCTGCTTGGCACAGTTGATAGTAAGAGCTGTGATAACCTGCTTGCGGGCAACAAGCTCGTCAGTCCAAAACGGTTCCTCCGATGCGGCATCAAGAACACCCAAAACAGCAACTTCCATTATACCAAAAGGGTCGTCTGGAGAACCTGACAAAGCTGGATAGTCGGTATGCGAAGACACATTGATGCCATAGTCGAAGAAGGATTTGATAGGATAAGCCTGTTGAGCATATATCTTATCCACTATCTGAGCCTGTTCCACCATTTCAGCAACATCCTTATATAGATGATGCCAATGCATTCCAGCTACAGCATATATATTATGGTCTGCCATACGTTGCCAGTCGTTGGGCATCACATTGCGCACATGCACAACAGTGTTGCGCATAGCATCTTGACCACCTGCACTATATGCGCCCACCGCCAAAGCTACGGCAGAGTCGCCCATGGTGTGAATATGCATTGAAAGCCCTTTGCTGTTAGCTTGACGTGTAATGTCAGCCACCTGCTGTTCAGTCCAATTAACAATACCTCTGCTACCATTTGGCGCGACCACTGAACAGAAACCAGTAAGACCCTCTACAGTACCGTCGACAAAAAGCTTTATCCATCGAGGATAGACATGTTTAGATGCGTATGCCTTAGCGTTTACAGCCTTGTTTATGTAGGAAGGCACATCCATCCAGCTTTCAATCTCATAGCTCAAGCCAAGCAGAAAATGCATGTCGCCCGACTTGTCAAGCTGCTGTGCGGCACGATATAGATTTTCGTTGTAGAAATAGTTACTCCACCCATCCATATACATGGTATAGCCTTCGGACAAGAGATGACGCTCTACCTCCTTGATACTCGCAGAAGCCACCGGGGCGGTACACAGTTTATCTAAATCCAACGAAGCTCTCAAAAAGGTGCCAGCCTGTTCATAAAGCAAACCTGTAGGAGTGTCGTCGGCACCCATCACTATCTCGCCACCTTGTATATCCATACCTTTCTTTAGCACTGTACCATCTTTCGCCATGATGCCAGCCCTTACCAAAGCAAGCGTATTTGCCAATGTCTTATGTCCCTCGTCGTCGGTAAAATACATAGGGATATCGGCACACACTGCATCCAGCTGCTGACGTGTAGGCATATTCTCTGCAAACTTCAAGAAACTCCACCCACGCCCTATAATAAGAGGTATATTGTTGCTACGAGCCTTCTCAACGGCAGCAGGGACCACCTGAGAGAGAAACACCTCGGGGCCGTCATTAAGACTAATGGCAGTACCTATGCTTTTCATCACATACGCCATCAAATAATGTGCATGACCATTGCCACACGATGGCATCACAAGACCATTGGCATGATAGAGCACATCTGTCTTGCCATCTTCGATATACGCTGCGGCGCCAGCACTGTCGCCCACATAGACATATCTGCCTCCCTTGACAGCAAAAGCCTCCACAATATCGTCTCCTTCAGAGGTGAAAATCTTTCCAAAGACGACAAGGTCAGCCTTGCCATCACCCACTAAAGACTCGTTTTTATCATCTTTGGCACATGAGCAAAATATACACAATGACAAAGAAACAAGAATAATAAAAGTTTTCTTTAACACCATAACCATTTGTTTTTTTTAGAAAAAGCAAAAACACACATATTAGTTGTCTGCCTCACAACAAACACCTTACTCACCGTTCCCATACCCGTCCATCTGCAATATCGTACAACACTGCAATGTCTTTATCACATAATCTCTTCACCCTACAATTTATCGTAGATAGAAAGTTACGTCGGTAACCACACGCACTCTTTTGATATACGGCGTGTAATTATCGCGAGCTTCGATGGAGAAATAGCCTTGCGAAGCACTTTTGATTTTACCTACTTTGCTATGCGAGTCGACGGCGAACTTCTCGGCAGCGATACGAGCATTGGCAGTAGCATCGGCTATCATGGCAGGCTTGATGTCGTTCAAGCCCTCGAAAAGATACTGCACAGGATTTTCCCAACTCTCGCCTATAGAGATGGCAATACCTTTCTCTACAAGCTCAGAAAGGTTGCTCTGAATACTTAACACAGTGTCTATCTTTTGGGAATAGATGGTTACCGTCGTCTCTAAAGTATAACGTGCTTTGGCATTGGTGGTATACGAATTGGTATAGGCGTCTTCCACCCTTGGCGAAGAGAACAAGAACTCCTCTTCTGTGAGGCCGTAACTTTTTAGAAACTCGGCAACAATCTGTTTCTTTTGATTTACCGAAGCGTTAAGTGCAACCACATCGTCGCCTATCTCTCTAAATTTGATAGGATAAATAACCCTGTCGGCTTTGACCTCACGCTCGCACAATCCACGAACATTTACATAACTGCTATACGACATCCATTTAGATACTGCCATCAACAAAAACACTCCACAGATAGCGGCAGTTATCATCGGAGAAAGAAATTTAAGGATTTTTTTCATGATATATTTTTTTAAGTTGTCATTACAAGACACTATCTTATCCACTCGCCTATCAAGTCGTTTTCCATGGCGTCGACTATCTTGATATTATAAAACTCGCCAATTTGCATATCATCATTATAAGGCACCAGCACCTCGTCGTCGACATCGGGGCTGTCGTATTCTGTTCTGCCTATAAAATATTCACCTTCTTGACGGTCGACAAGCACCTCGAAGGTCTTGCCTATCTTGGCTTCATTTTTCTCTAACGACACCTGTTCCTGCACAGCCATCAGTTCGCCAACACGACGTTGTTTCTCTTCATCGGGTATGGGGTCGCCAAGAGCTTCGGCCGGCGTACCTTCTTCTGGGGAATAGGCGAAACAGCCCATGCGGTCGAAACGAACCTCAGCTACAAACTTCTTCAGCTCCTCAAAGTCAGCCTCCGTCTCGCCAGGATAGCCCACAATAAGCGTGGTACGGACGGCGGCATCGGGCAGCTCGTTGCGAAAATGTTGCAAGAGGCTTAACGTCTCTTCTCGATTGATACCCCGACGCATAGAAGAGAGAATATTGCTATTGATATGCTGCAGCGGTATGTCGATATAATTGCAGATGTTGTGGTGAGTGCGTATGGCCTGTATTGCGTCGAGCGGGAAAGAGGCTGGATAGGTATAATGCAGTCTGATCCAGTGTGTTCCGCTCTCTGTAGCCAGACGAGTGAGCAATGCGCCAAGCTTGCGCTCGCCATATAGGTCGAGACCATAATAGGTGGTGTCCTGAGCAATGACTATCAATTCCTTGACACCGGAGGACACCAGCTGACGCGCCTCGTTGACAATGTCGTCGATAGGACGCGAACGATGAGAGCCACGTATGCCTGGTATAGCACAATAGGAGCAAGAACGGTTGCATCCTTCGGCAATTTTGAGATAGGCGTAATGCGATGGCGTAGAACACCTGCGAGAATGCTGGAGCACAAAAGAGTCGTCTACCGCAGCCAACATTCCGACAAGCCGTTGCCAGTCGTTGACGCCAAACCAGCCGTCAACCTCTGGCATTTCTGTCTGAAGGTCAGCCTTGTAACGTTCTACAAGACAGCCAAAGACGAAAAGCTTTTTAGGCTTGCGAGCCCTCTGCTTTACCGCCATCTGCTCTAAGATGGCTTGTACCGACTCCTCTTTTGCATCGCCGATAAAACCACAGGTGTTGACAAGCGTGCAGTCGCAATCGTTTTGCTGACGGTCGAAATAGACCTTATAGCCAGCATCGACGAGATGACCTGCCACGTTTTCACTATCGACAGTGTTCTTGCTACAACCTAAGGTAATGATATTGATTTTCACAGAGCGAAAAGATAAAACTATTCAAATAGCGAAGCGACAAAGCTGTCGGGGTCGAAGACCTGCAAGTCTGTCATCTTCTCGCCCAGCCCTATGTAACGCACAGGTATCTGGAACTGGTCGCTGACACCGATAACCACGCCGCCCTTGGCGGTGCCGTCGAGCTTGGTGAGAGCGAGAGCATTGACCTCGGTGGCGGCGGTAAACTGACGAGCCTGCTCAATAGCATTCTGTCCCGTAGAGGCATCGAGGACGAGTAGCACCTCGTGGGGTGCATCAGGCACAAGTTTCTGCATCACCTTGCGTATCTTGCCCAACTCGTTCATCAGCCCAACCTTGTTGTGCAAACGTCCGGCAGTGTCGATAAGCACAACATCCATTTCCTTGGCGATAGCCGACTGCAGAGTGTCATACGCCACCGATGCCGGGTCGGCATTCATGCCCTGGCTGACGATAGGCACACCCACGCGGTCTGCCCAGAGCGTGAGCTGCTCGACGGCGGCGGCACGGAATGTGTCGGCGGCACCAAGCATAACCTTCTTGCCAGCCTGCTTGTAACGATATGCCAGCTTGGCAATAGTCGTTGTCTTGCCAACGCCATTGACACCGACCACAAGGACGACGTATGGACAATGAGGAGTACGGTTTGCAGTAGGCAGAACGGCATCAAAGTCGGCAGGAAAAGCTGACGTATCATGACGCAGAAGCTGAGAAATCTCGGCACGAAGGACGTTGTTAAGCTCGGCGGTGCTGATATACTTGTCGCGCTTGATACGCGTTTGCAGACGGTCGATGATTTTGAGGGAGGTTTCTACGCCCACGTCGCTCGTTATCAACGTTTCCTCAAGGTTGTCGAGAACATTCTCATCGACAGTAGAACGGCCAAAGACAGTCTTGGTAAGCTTAGCCAAGAAGCTCTCTTTTGTCTTGCTCAAACCGTTTGACAGCGTCTCCTTGTTTTCTTTTCTTGAAAATAGACCCATAATAATAACATTATGTGAAAAAAATGCGCCTCCAAAGGGCTACATAAACGACTTACTTTAAGGCAGCCTGCATCTTTGGCTCTATCTCTTTTTCAAAGATAGTCTGGTATTTGGCGTATGAATACTTGTTGTAATCACCCGATGCAAAATACCAAAGGATGACCTTAAGTTCTTCTACGGTCTGATAGCCTTGCAGTATTTGCATCGTTGCATGGTCAGCGCTGCAAATAGCAAACGAAGGGAAGCCAAGTTGCTTGCCCAGCATAGTCTTGGTGAAATTGTGCAGAGCCTTGCGACCACCTGGAGGCACTGGCGTACCGGCATACTTGACACCTTTCCATACAAAGTCGACATTACCTTCTGCATCAAACTTGACAGGGACATAGTAGCGGTTGAGCAGCTTGATAATAGTAGGGTCGGTAAAGACACTACCGTCCATACGTTTGCACCATCCGCACCATGTGGTGTAGAAGTCGATAAAAAACGGCTTGGTGTTTTCTGTTAGCTGACTTGCCTTAACAATGTTCTGCCAATCGATATTCTTTTCTTCTCTCGACTGACTCATAGCAGTTGCCGATAGGCAGACAAGCATAAGGAGAATAGGGATAACTTTCTTCATATCACAACAATTAAAAATTAAAAAACAAAGATATAATTTTTTTTATGAATTAACAAAATAATCTACCATTCATATTTCCAATCGCTTTCGAGCTCTTGCTTTTTGGGGTCAAAGACCTCCTCACGTTCCTCACGGTCGCGAATACGGAACAGACGTCCGAGCCAGTCCTCTTTCTTCGACTTCTTTTGCGTAGCAGTGTGTTTGTCCTCTTCTATAATTTGCTGTATCTGACTGACATAATGCGACACATAGTCTTGCACGCCTGCATCGGGCGAAAGGATTACAGCACCTTTGTAGTAGTGCTTGATGATGCTATCGTATGATATGCCCTGACGCACCATGGCGATAGTGCCTTCCTGGCTCAAGCCAACGCCATGACCATAGCCATGACCATGCAACACCACACGATGCTGAAGACTATCATATTCGACAGTAAAAAAAGTAGACTTGAGCGAGAAGTCGACACGCACCCGCGTCAAAGGCACACCCATTATCTTTGCCTTGCGCGAAGGCTGAGCGAAATGCAGGAGCGAGTCACGCACAGCGGCATCGGCGATATTGAGAGAATGATATTTCTTAAAGTAGTTGAGCCATTTGTCTTCGCTAAAGATCTTTTGCCAGCTGCCCTGCTTCATGGTAAGCGAGATACTGTCTGGCACAGAACGAAGATAAGGCACTGCATTGCGCCACACATCTTCGGAGTTGGCAGTCTGGCCGCCTGAATTGGAATGGAAAGGAGTCTCAATAAGATTGCCGGCGCTGTCTACAATAGTCTGCCCTGTGCCTGCCACAACACCCAGCATAATCTCAGGACGTATACAACGATTGTGATACGCCTGGCAATGCACATCGTCGCAAAAGTTATATCCGTCGGCTTCATGCTTGTGGATATTGCGCAAAGCCCAAGTGCGCGAGATGATAGACTGCACACGGTATATGTCGCTCTCCTTGCCGTATATCTCGGACTGTACCACGCCAGCAAGATAGGTTTCAAACCCCACATCGTTGATAATAAGCAGATGACCACCCTTGTTAGTAACAAGCAGCCCGCCCTCGTATGTGCGCTGCTTGGCATTGGCGGGATTGAGACAAAGGATACATGCCGAGTCGCATGCTACAAGACGTGCCGACTTGTGAAAAGCATAGTTGTAACCATCTACAGAGATGTTAACCTGATTGCCAACAGCCTTCAGCTCTACCTGACGCCCCTGCGACATGGCGCTATCTATCATCCTGCCATCATCGACATACAGGGTGTAGCTTCCCAAGTCGAAAGAGACGTTAAGCACATTGATAGTAACAGAAGAGAACAGACGCACCTTGACGTTGCCGGCACACACATTGCCGGCACACATCACAAACAAGAAAGCACATACAAGCCTTCTCACCCACAAGGACCTACTATTATTGAAATAGATGTACAACACTACTGCTTGTTTATATCCAGATTAGAAATAATATTTTCGGCAACACGCGCCGATGCGCCGGCGCCACCCAATGCAACACGCATATCATCATAGCCCTTCAATATGGCCTCGCGACCATCAGCTGCAATAATCTTTTGAAATTCCGACTCTATATTCTGCTCGTTACAGTCGCCTTGTATCAACTCGCGCACCACCTCGCGGCCGGCGATGAGATTGACCAGCGAGATATAAGAGATACGTCTGCCAACAAACCAACGAGCAATAGCTATCGACAAGGCGTTGGCACGATAACACACCACCTGCGGAACGTTGAAAAGCGCCGTCTCGAGAGTGGCGGTGCCAGAGCATACCACAGCGGCATAAGCCTTGGAGAGCAGCGGATAAGCCTTGTCGAAGACAACGCTAACATTAGACAGCGAAGAATCGATATAACCATTATATAGCGACTTGTCTATCAATGTCATGCCGGCTATGACAAAATGGAAGTCCGGGTGGTTGCGCGCCAGCCTCATCATCGATGGCATCATCTTCTTCAGCTCCTGCTTGCGACTGCCTGGCATGAGGACAACATAACGTCCCTCGACAGGCAAAGCCTCAGACTTGAAACCACCTACGGCATCTATCAGCGGATGCCCCACAAAAACAGCCTGTGGCAGAGCATTGTTGGCATAGAAATCCTGCTCAAAAGGGAGAATATAATACAAAGCGTCGAGGTCGCGGCGCATTGACTTAATACGCCCCTTTTTCCACGCCCACAGCTGAGGCGAGATATAGTGATAGTTGCGATAGCCATTGCTATGCGCCCACTTGGCAATCTTGAGATTGAAGCCCGGATAGTCGATATAAATAATGGCATCGGGGTTGAACTGCTGAATATCCTTTTTGCAGAAAGAGATATTACCCAACACAGTACGCAGATTGGCCACGACCTCTACAAAGCCCATGATAGCCAAATCGC
This sequence comes from Bacteroidales bacterium, assembly GCA_045598945.1. Taxonomy (GTDB): domain Bacteria; phylum Bacteroidota; class Bacteroidia; order Bacteroidales; family P3; genus Colimorpha. Next base: position 8,824 of record JAZRVD010000151.1, read on the forward strand.
GGATATGCCGCACACATACCCCCCCTACGGCAGCCATCATGTCGCCGCCCCAGAAACGTATCACCGCATGGTCGTCACGCGCCATCAAAGCTTTCATAAGATTGGAGCCATGAAGGTCGCCCGAAGCCTCGCCTGCTATAATATAATATCGCATACTACAACAGATTAAGCGTTATAAAAATATTTGATAAAGACTATCATATATGCAACAAAAGTAACAAACAACGCCACAATAGCTCCTTTGGTAGCATTGAGGTATACCTTCTCCTTGGCATAGAAACGTACTATCAGCAAAGCGGGCAGCGCGGCGCCTGCATACCAGCTAAAGTGCTGCCACAGGCTCTCGCCAGCAACCAGCAGCGCCGTCGACAGCAAGACAACATACGCCACTTCTGTCAAGACCACAGCCCACACGCCCACCTTGGCACTGTCTTTTTTTATATAATCCAATAGCTTCATATCTAATTACACTTAGCGAAACGATGCTGCAAAGAGTCTATCACACCGTAGCTTGTATAATGCGGAGTGGTAGGGACAACGGTAACATAGCCCTGTTCGAGCAGCCTTATGTCGCACTCTGGATTTTCATCCTCGCATACAAACTTGCCCGTCATCCAATAGTATGGCCGGCCATACGGGTCGATCCTCTTTTCAAAAGAGTCAACCCACATACCTTTAGCCTCCTGGCACACCTTGACGCCTTTTATCTTGTCGGCACTAAGATATGGGATATTGACATTAAGCGACACATCGGCAGGCAGACCGTTAGCCAGCACATCGGCAATGATGTCGTGGATATATGGAATACATGCCGAGAAATCAGCATCGTGATACTGGCTGAGCAAAGAGAAACCTATGGCATCGAAACCATTGGTGGTGCCCTCGATAACAGCCCCCATGGTGCCGCTATATATCACATTGACCGAAGCATTGCTACCATGATTGATGCCCGACAAGATAAGATTGGGACGACGCGGGCAAAAATGCTCGAGTGCTATCTTGGTACAGTCGACAGGCGTGCCGTCACAAGCATAAACCTCCACATTGTCGTCCTTGCTAATCTGACGGACACGCAGAGGGCGACTGGAAGTAAAAGAATGGCTCAAGCCAGAGGCATTATGCTCAGGTGCCACCACTACCACGTCGCCAAACTGACGAGCAACACTGGCAAGCACCTGTATGCCCTTGGCATAAAAACCATCATCATTGGTTATCAATATTAGTGGCGGCATACATTACTATTATTTAGATACACCCACATTACCACCTAAAAAGAAGGAAGCCGGCTGAAGAATATTGTCGAAAGTATAATACTGTATCAACACCGTATCCTTGCTGTCGACAATAGCATACAGACGGTCGAGGTCGAAATTGCCCGACATTGCAGGGTCGGCAATGGCCTTCAACTCCTCCACATTGTTGTACTTTATATATGTCTTAACCTCATGGGTAACATTGTTGGTGTCGGTTATACGCAAGATGCTGCGAGGGGCATGGGCAAACGAGGAGTCCATAACGGCATTAGGCACAACTGCAGCATATTCGTCAAAATTGAGGTTATTCAAGGATATAAGCAACTGAGCAACACGAGCAGTATCAAACACAGGGACAACAGTATGTGAATGAGTTAGCTCAAAACCAAAATTCTCACTATTCCTAAAGATAGCAAACGACTGTTCAGGAGCCTCGGTGATATCCAGTTCGACACGCTCTATCTCTCTTACATCGAGAGCCACAATACGATGGCTGCGCCAGACGTATGGAGATGTGGGAAAACGAGGGCCAAGATGCCCACGAAAACCGGGTATACAGATAATGCAAGGCACCTTGTCGCCAGAACGATACATATAAGTAGACATCTGATCTTGTGTCTCACGGCCTACGAAATATGTAGTAACAAGTTTTTCGCGTTCAAACAATTGTATAGCCCCTCCAAACCAGTCGATGAGATACTTGTGCATATAGACTTCGACCTTGACACTGCTTGAAGATATATCCTTGACAATATTAGCCAACGCATTCTTATTGACCTGTTGGCGTATACGCATGGTATTCAACGTCTCAAGGAGCATGTCTACCATAGCCTCGCTGGCAGGGTACAGTCCATCTACAAGCCAGCTGCCCTCGCCCTCAGCGCCAGGCACACGTTGCAAGAGGACCTGCTGATTGTTTTTGTCGGCAAGGAAAATTTTGGTTACAGCATCTGTGTTGTCGATATGGTAGTCTTGATTGAAAGTGGAGTCCTTGCTACCTTTCACTGCCACAAGCAAAGCAACGACGCCCATCAAAAGGACTATGGCAATGATATATATATTACGTTTTTTCTTTGTCATACTCAAAAAATATTGTTGAGAAAGAAGATTAACTACTTGGTATAATGCCTACGACGCAAAACGACGATGACAACGCCTGCCAGGATAATAATAATAGTAGGCAGTACCACATTAATAACTTGATATGCTGTGCGTTGTTCCTTGACTTTCATCACGTCGAGCTTGCGCATCTTCACATCGCGCGAGCGAGTGGATAGGAAGCCTTCGCCACCCGTAAGATAGTCGACGGCATTGAGGAGAAACTCCTTGTTGGAGTACATAGTCTGAGTGTAGTGGTCGTAGCCCAGCGGATAGCCTGTGCCGTCCTGCATGTTGAAACGATTTTTGATGATATCGCCGTCGCTGACGACAATCATCTTGGTAGGCTCGCTCTCTGTACGGTAGCCCATAGCTGGCAGCTCGGTAAACTCCGGTGCCAGACGATTGCGCCACATAGACTTGAATGTGCCTTCAAGCAAGACAGCGACAGGAACATTAGACTTATTGAACAAACGCTGGTCAAGCTCTCCCATATCCTGACGGGCATCGTTGAGGTCGATGATAACTGGAGCATTCTTTATACGCGAATAGTCGGAAGTAGAGAGCAATACAGTTTTTTCTATATCATTATCTATAAGGTCGATGCTACTGCAGAAATCAGTCTTTATCAAATCAAGATTGCGTACAATAGGATGCTGTGCTGTAGGCACGATCTCCGGGAAGTAGAGCCAGGGGGTGAAGCTGATCTGAGGCTTGTCGCCCACCATGCCGACAGTCATAGGTATAGGACGACAGCGGACATCCATGATAAGGTCTGCATTGACACGCACGCCATAGTTGAAAAACATCTCCTCAAGGTTGAGCGGCAGACGAGTGGCAATAGTCTGAGGATGATAGGCAAGGCTGTCCATATCGGCATCTAAGGCATCGACAACCCAAAGTATCTTGCCACCATACATGACATACTGGTCGAGGATATACAAATCTCTATCTGAGAAGGGGGTACGGGGCTTAGCCACAACAAGCATGTCGAACTTGTTGTAGAACTTATACGATGAGTCGGCATCGGACTTGGCATGAGCCGTCAAAGCATTGATCTGCCCGTCGATAGGGGCATAGTCCAAATCGTAATGCTCGTGCAAGGCGGACTCTATGTCATACATCACGCCGCCGTCAAGCTCACCATGACCAACAACAAAGCCTATCAACGGACGCTTGGCTCTTGCCAGACCACGAATAGCATTGCTCAACACATATTCAAGACTCTGAATAGAATTGTTGAGCAGCTGATCTTCAGCCACAAACTTTTGATTTTGCAACAGCTGCACCGAGGTCTCGCGCCCCTTGTAGCTCACATCAGCCGCAGGTATAAGCACCTGTGTGGTACGTCCGGAGGCATTCTGCACTTGAATCTGAGTAGGTTGAATACCCTTCTGCATCAACTTTTGATAGAACACCTGACGTTCTTGAGGGTCATCGAAACTGTTAGGGTCTACAAATTCATAATCGATATAGCTGTTGTAGGCGCGAAACTGGTTGAGCATCTCCTTGGTCTCGTTTTGCAGACGCTTGAAGTCGGCGGGAAACTCGCCTTCGAGATAGACGCGGAAGAGGACAGGCTCGTCGATTTTCTTCAGCAGCTCCTTTGTGGACTTAGACAAAGTATAACGATGTTCGGAAGTGAGGTCGATACGAGCAAAAAGATAATATCCAATAACATTTAGAAAGATGACAATCAGCACCACAGCCCCCATCTCAATCCAATCGCTACGGCGCTGGTCTTTTTTCTTATTGATAACCTGCTTTTTCAAAACAAAAAAGATATAAGGTTAATAACGACAACAAAACTATTTCTGCCATTTGCGACTTTGCAAGACAAGCCGCGTAGCCATGAGAAAGATGACAATGACACTAAGATAATATAGCAAGTCGCGAGTGTCGATAACACCGCGGCTGATAGACTCATAATGATGACGCATACCTAACGACTTGACAAAGAGGTCGGCATCGCCAAGGAAGCCCATACGATATATCGACTCGAAGCCAAGATAGCAAAAAGCGCTAATCAATGCCGCAAGGATAAAAGCGACAATCTGATTGTTGGTCAGCGCGCTGCAGAAGATGCCTATGGCGACAAAAGCGGCGCCTAAAAACAGCAAGCCTATATACGACCCAAAGACACTGCCTGTATCGACATTGCCCACCGGGTCGCCAAGGGCGTAAACGCTAAAATACACCACCAACGTGGGCAGCAAGGAGATAAGCACCAGCGTGGTGCCAGCCAGGAACTTAGACCAGATGATGGTCATCTCGCTCAAAGGCTTGGTGAGCAGCAACTCCATGGTGCCGTTCTTCTTCTCCTCAGCCAGCATACGCATAGTGATGGCAGGGATGAGAAAGAGATACAGAAAAGGCGCTACAAGGAAGAGACCGTCCATAGAGGCGTAGCCAAAGTCAAGGATATTGAAATCCGACCTGAACACCCACAGCATCAGTCCTATAAGCACCAGAAACACAGCAATGGTGAGATAGCCTATTGCAGAAGTGAAAAACGAAGATAACTCTTTTTTATATAACGGGAACATAGCAACTTTTTATTTTGCCAATGCATTTCAGTTAGTCGGCATCGATAGTAACACCATCACTATTGTGAAGGATGGCAGTCTTCTTCTCCACATCGAAACGGATATAGCGAGACTCCTCGGCACGCCCCTGATAGTCGCCATTGGAAAGCTGCAACACAGTATAATAAAGCAGTGTAGCTGTCTTTGCAACGTTCTGACGCTTGATATTTTCAGGAATATCTGAAGGCACATGGTCGTAACGGCTGCCGTTGAGGGTGGCAAGAGTGATAGAAGGTATGCCCACCTTGTCGAAAGCTACGGCATCGCCTTTTGGCGTGGTCTCGAAGCCATGAGCGGCAAACTGAGTGTACTTGTCGTCATTATCCATGGCGATACTATGCAAGACGGGATAATGGCCATTGCCCATAACGACAAGGCTGTCGCCATAGCCGACACTCTCTACATTGATAAAGGCGTCAATCCATTTCAAGTCAGGAAACGTCTGCACAAACACATTGCTGCCGATATGCCTATGCTCGCCACCGCTGAACAAGACAAAGAGGACACTTCTGCCGGGACGCACGTCGCCCTGTGTAAGCAGACGCGCTGTCTCGAGCAACGACGCTACAGCACTGGCATTCTTGTCAGCACCAGGAAAGAGGCATGTCTCGCCCTGCATACCCATATGGTCGAGAGAGGCGCCCACCACTATCAGCTCTCGGTTGAGACGACGGTCGGAGCCTTTCAAGAGACCTACGACATTGGCAGTCTGCGCCATAGGGTTGTATTTTGCATTAACATTAATGACAAAGCTCTTGTCGAGATGAAAAGAGACAGGCTTGCGTATGCTATCCATAACTTGCAGCACTGAGTCGATAGACATAGTCTCGCCTGCCAGCAACGACTCACCGCAACGGCGCGTAGCCTGCAGGATAGGGAAAGTGGCAAGATGTGGACCCTCGCCGCAATACATCTGAGCCTGCACCTCGGCAGGATGGCAGCGCTTAGACATATTTACAGCCACCAGAGCCACGGCGCCATGGGCACGAGCCACGCGAGCCTTGTCGCGGAGGGTCAGATAGTTCTCCGTAACGCCCTGAGGCAGAAACGAAGGCACGCCAGTCAGCACCACAACGACCTTGCCCCTTGCGTCGACCTTGGCGTACTCGTTAAACACCGAGTTGTCGATACCATAGCCGCAGAACACTACGGGTGCGTCGGCATAGCCGCGTCCCGTCATAGAAGCGCAAGCGAAATCCCTGCCCAAGACATACTCTGTATACACATCGTTCTTATCGACATACGACGACAAGGAGGCGTTTTCAACAACGTTGCACTCCACATCAAAGAGCATGTCTACCCAGCCAGCCTCTGAATAAGGCTGCACGCCATAGCCTGCCAGGACATCGCTGACATACTGGGCGGCATCGACAAAGCCTTGCGTGCCAGCCATACGGCCTTCATAACGCGAGGAGGCGAGATGACGAATATGTTTCATCAACGTATCCGACAAAGCCTCTTGAGCAAAGGCTTGAATAGAGAAAGATAGTACAAAAAATAAGCCAAACAATACCTTTTTTGTTGCCATAAGATATAGTAATTTACCGTTAACCAACTGATAATAAAATAATAAGCATAATTCAACAGAATATGCCACAATAAACAAAGATACGTTTTTTTTATGATTAACAGCCATAATACACAATATAACAAAAGCAGGTGTACAATTTGGTGATATAAAAACAGAAAAAAGATGGCGGCATTGACGACAAACACTCGTACTAAATCGACTTTATCATTAGCCGTGGACATAAGATTTGCCCCATCGAAGTAAAATCATCCGGGTACAAAAGACATGCCTCACTTGATGACTTCTGCGAAAAATATTCAAGTCGCATTCTCAACAGATACCTGATATACACCAAAGACATGCCAATGAAAGGACAGAAGAAAGAGAAGAAAGCAAATATAGCTTGCATCGTAATGCAAAAACAGCCGCGAGATGAACTGCGGCTGTTTTTGTAGTATGGTTATTGCACAATGCCATATCATACGGACGCTGTGCTAACGGAGCATGACCACACGTTGGGCCTTGCTGTCGCCAACCTGCACGAAGTAGATGCCGGTAGAGGGGACGGCGAAAGTGAACGTGTTGGGGCAGTGCTGCTGCATGGCTATTGGCATGCCCTGCACGTTGTAGACCGTTACCCTCTGGTTGTCAGCGCCTGTAACGGTGATGCCGTTGGCAGAGGAATAGATGCTAAATGCAGCATTCTGCACGTCGACTATGCCCTCTGTGCCGCCACCTTCACCACCTTGGTCGCCACCGCCTTCACCGCCGCCTTCACCCGATGTGAGGACGAAATAGGCCACAAGGGCTGTATCCTGATTTACCGTCAGGGAGTATGGGTTCTGTGTGCTGCCGTTGCTCCAATGGTCGAAGCGATAGCCTGTATTAGCCACGGCATACAACACAGCTTGAGGGGCAGTGCAAGAAGGGTTGGTAAGGATCTGCACAACGCCCTTGCTGTCGTTCTCCGACACAGCGGAGAAGGTTGCAGCACCAGACTCAATAAAATTAGAGAAATAACTCCAGCGCGAATAATACGATGCCGAGCAGACGCAAGGGATATAGATAGGTATGGTGCTTGAAATCTCGCTGAAAGCATCTGATGATAACGTAGGAGCCGTAGTGCCCATGGCATGTATCTCTGCAATATTTTTGCAGCCTTTGAAAATATCACTGCCAATGGAAGTTATCGAACTTCCTATCGTTAACGACGTCAGGCCGGTACAATCTCTGAAAGCACTCTTTCCAATAGTATTTACTGAATTACCTATCGTTAACGAGGTAATGCTGATGCAACCATTGAAAGCATAATCTCCAATGGATGTTACGGAGTTGGGGATCGTTACCGATGTCAGGCTGGTGCAATAAAAGAAAGCACACTCTCCAATGGAGGTTACGGGATAGCCATCGATAGACGAGGGAATAGTCAAAGCACCTGTCGGCATGGTGTAACCTGACCAATCTGGTGAATAAGTACCCCCTCCTGGAGCGACAATAACTGCCTTGTTATCGACAATCTTATAGTAGATGTTGCCTACGCCGGGGATGTTGTAGGCTGTCTGCGCAACAGTCGCCAACGAGGCGACAAGCAACGCAAAGAAAAAGATAAGTCTTTTCATAAGTTTGATGTTTTAGTTTTTGATAAAATCTACAAAATGGAAATTTTCTCGCATAGTGCAAAGAACACTATATGAAAAAAAACATACAGGCTAAAGCACCTCGTAGAGGTGGACGTAGCAATCATGAGTGCCACCATTAGGGTGCACATTGGTGATACCGTGGCATTGGAGATGCTGGCAGGCAAGATGACTGAGATGGACACTGAAGGAGCCTCCTGCGGCAGGCAGGGATGTACAGGCTTTGCTAAAGAACGTTGCAGAGCAACCCGTGTCATTGAAGGTCAGCACCTTGTCAGTACCTACGGGCATGTTATAGAACTCCTTGATAGCAGCCGCATACACAGGAAAAGGAGAACGAGAAGAGGTGAAGTAGTCGTGCATTTCAGTGTCGGTAACATACAAGATATAGCGCTTGACAGACTTGGAGAAGCCGGCGCTATACGTCGCTATACGACGGATGTCGTTAAAAAGATTTCCTGCCGATTCAGGCTTAGGAAAAGCATTAGAATTGATTTTACGATGGAACTTTATCTCGAAGCACATCACATCCTTAGTGTCATCGTACTTCAGATCCATCTCCTTATCTTTTTTACCTGCGAGCGAAAGATAAGGCTCTTCGAGGGTGTAGTGGTTGAGATCGGGGTCCTGCTGCAACATCTTAGAGAACCAGTAGAAACGGACATTGTCCTCGGTCATAAGACCCTTGCGGAATTCAAACTCGGCACAGAAATCGGAAAAAACCTTTTTAATAATCATAATAAAAAATTTTGAAGATATAATACAAACAAAACCGGCAGGCAGCACCATAAAGGCGCTGTCTGCCGGAAAGAAGCAACTATATTAGTAAACTACTGTCTATGAGGAGCTTATGCAGCCCCCCCCCCCTAACGAGGTGTTTTTCAACAAATTACAGTAGTTTTGCATTGACATAAGAGTTACATTGAAAGTGCAAAGATACATTATTTTTTTGAATACCGCACAATATCTGTTACAATATTAATAACTCATTATGAGCTGATGGTGTTGTTTTTGAAACGTGAATTTCCGTACATTCATGTTACATTCGCGATAATTAACATTAAGCCGATGGCAAAAAAGAGCATTATTTTTTATGACTATCCGCTATATTACACAGTATAACAAAAGTAGGTATACTTTTTATGCTTTTGCCCTTGGTAGAATACCACACAAATATACCCAGGGTGCTACCCTGGGCTAAGAGCTTGTTGCCCTTGCAGGGCGAGAGATGCAATTTAAGTTATATAATTCAATGGTGTCAGGCAATACATAGTATTTCACAAAAAGTGCATCTTTGCGGATAATCATTTATTTTTCTTTTCATTGTAGTTTCCTGATTTAGGTTGACTACATGTATGTCTTACCCCTTGGAAAAGTTGACTCAATTAAACATTAAAACTGATTATAGTTGACTGAGTTATTCTTATAACTGTTCAGGGTTGACTGGAGGGCGTAGCCCGGAA
>JAZRVD010000152.1:0-23524 GCA_045598945.1 Bacteroidales bacterium
CATGCCGCCAATGCTTCCAACCTCATCGGCTTCACCGACACTGTCACACTCCTCCGTCAGTCTATCAACGACGTCAACGCCCGCGTTCAGGGCTTCCAGGCTTATACCGACAACAAGGTCAACGCCCTCGCCGCTCATCTCAACGACACCCTCAGAGCCTATGCTCTCCAGTCTGCTCTCAACAACGAGGCTCAGCTTCGTGAAGATGCCGACAACCAAGAGGTCGCCAACCGCGAGGCCGCCGTCAACGACGTCGCCAACCACCTCAACGACACACTCAACAACTACTACACCAAGGCTGAGGCTGATGCCATTGTTGCTGCCGAAGCTACTCGCGCCACCGCTGCCGAGACCACTCTCCAGACCAACATCGACGCTCTCGAAAGCTATATGAAAGACACCCTCGACCTCTATGCTTTCAAGACCGCTGTCAGCGACCTCACCGATCACCTCAACGACACACTCAACAACTACTACACCAAGGCTGAGGCTGATGCCAATGTTGCTGCCGAAGCCACTCGTGCCACCAATGCCGAGAACACTCTCCAGACCAACATCTACAACCTCGACAATGCTCTTCGTGCCAAGATCTCTGCAGATAGCACTTTCTTGAACGACAGCATCAACACTGTTGTTGCTAACCTCTCTGCCGAAGAGCTCCGTGCCACCACTGCCGAGGCCACTCTCCAGACCAACATCGACAATGCCAGCAGCCTTATCCGCACCGACCTCAACAGCGAGATTGCCCGTGCCACCGCTGCCGAGCAGGCCAATGCTGCTCTCATCGCCACTCTCCGCGACTCCGTAGCCCTCCTCACCGACTCTATCCGCAATGTCTCCGACTCCTTAGACAAGGTCGCTAATAAGCTCAACACCCTTGGTCTGAAAGAAGTCGTCGCCGTCAACAATAGTGCCGACAACAAGGTCATTGCCAATGTCGCCAATCCTATAGAAGATCTCGATGCCGCCAACAAGAGTTATGTCGACAACCTTTTCAACGTGGTTACTGCCCGTATGAATGTCCTTCACGACAGCATCGACAGCCTCTATAGAAGCCTCGAACGTTATAGAAGCGTCGACCGTACCTATCGCGATACCACTGTCTACCACTCTCTCCCTGTTACAATACGTGGTGAGAAATATCAACAAGCAGGTACCTATCAACAAGTCATCGGCAAGAACATATATAATCTCGACTCTATACTCGTAATCCATATCTTTGATATCAAATCGAGCTTGAGCTTTGCTTCCGACACATTCCATATCAAGACTCCTGCCGACCTCGACACTCTCGCTACTCTTGTCAGCGACAATTCTGATTTCTTCCAAGGCATGGTCGTATTCGTAGACAACGACATTGAATGTATTAATCCTGTCAAGCCAATAGCCACTGCTACTGAGTTCTTGGGCACCTTCGATGGTAACAACAAGACTATTAGACTCAAAAATGGTTTCAAGACCGACGGTCTCACAGAGGTCGCACTCTTCGTTAAAGCTTCCCAATCTACTATCAAGAACGTAATCATAGACGGTAGTTCTATATCAATTACAGATGGAACTGTTGAAAAACTCGCTGCTATTGCTATCCATGGCGGTATAATCGATGGCTGTGCTAACCGGATTAAACTCGAAATTAATAACAATATAACAAATGTTTATGTTGCTGGTATAGCATATACTGCCAAGGAAATTAGAAATTCGTTCAATGAAGGTGATATAGTAGTTGACGCTCAGAAGGGTGTTCATGGTGCAGGTATAGTCGCTGATTGTGCACAACTTGTTGCCAACTGTTATAATGCTGGTAATGTAGATGTTAAGGCAAATGTTAATTTAGCTGCCGGTGGTATAGCAGCTATTGCTACTGATCAAAACAACAAGATAATCAACTGTTTCAATAAAGGAACCGTACAAGCATATAATAAGAATGATTCAGAATATAAACAATTTGGTTCTATAATGGGAAAGATGGTGGTAGAATGGCCTAACATCGAAAACTGCTTCTCAATATCAGATACGAAAGTTGATACACGTGAAATGCATATCGTATATGATGCTGTTGACGCTAATCCTCAGTTATTCCCAGGCGCAGCCTATGTGAAATTGAATGTAGATAAATTCGAAATCTACAGTGCTTGGAATGCTACAGAAGCAAATAGACATTCTTTGAATAGTCGCAGCTATATGCACGATGCTTTGAATGCAAACATCGGTACTGGCAACGGTCAGTTAGATCCAGCTATCTACAAGAAGTGGAATGCCGATGGTACCTTCCAAAACTAATCGGGAATAAATAAGTTCCTATACTTACTCTTCTGCAAGGGTCGCCTAATCAGGCGGCCCTTGCTTGTTTATGTCATAGCTTCTATGCTTACTGTTAGATGTTCTCTTTCTCTCGTTCTGCGTCATCTGTATGCAAGGCTGTACTAAATTATCCGAGGGCACCAGGCTGTTATTTTCTGCATGTATATGGATTATTTTTCGTACTTTTGCATTTGCAGAGTGTAGCAAGACTGCTCGCTGTTGTTGTGCAACGTTATAATAAAGAAAGGAATATAGAAGCCTAAGATCTCTAAAAGGCAAAAACATTTATGACCGGCAATAGGGTAGGCCGATGTCTCTGTCGCACCTCCCTATAAAAAAACATATCGCTGGTAAGACATACTTTAATGAGCTTTCTCGCTCTTGTTCTTTTATCCGGAAACCGCCAATTTCTCGTATATAATTCGAAAGAACAGGTCGTGGGCAGTTCGCGTCTCTCAATGGCGTGACTTTTCTGTCTACTTGTTTCTCGAATTAGGTGCTTGGCGGTGCCTCGGATAAGGACAAGTAATCAGATCAAGTCGCGTCTTTTTTTATATATTTCATTTATGAAAAATAGATTTCTTTTATTGTTTGGATTAACCTTGTTCTTGGCATCGTGTACAACGCAAATGCTTGTAACAGATGCCGTCGCCTATCAGTCTGTCCGTCCGTTATATTTCAAGCCAAGCGTCCCAACAGATGCTACGATCTCTGTTGGATATCATATCACATGCGATGGGCTGTTGGAAGTAACAGTGTTTAACAAAACGGATCATGTGATGACTATTGACCAAACCAAGTCGTTTGTTGTCAATTCTGACGGCACTTCTATGTCATTCTACGACCCAACGGTGAGGGTAACTTCTGAGACAAGTTCTTCCTCTTCAACAAATGGCGCTTCGGTCAATCTGGGTGCTATCGCTGGTGCGGTAGGTGTTGGAGGGCGTGTAGGCACTCTTTTGTCGGGTGTAAATGTCGGCGGAGCTAACACTGATGGAAGCTCCACAACGCAGACAACATATTTCTCCGACCAGCCTCAAATATCTATAGGGCCTCATGGTAGTGGCTCTTTGTCTAAACAATACGAGATTTATAATCTGGGTCGAAAACATCTTTCTCTGTGTTCTTTGGATAGGTTGGATACTTTTTCTCCTAAGAAAAAATGATGTATAAAACATCTTGCACTGATTGGTTACTTTTTTCAATTGCACGTCATTAATATTAAAAAAGCTGATTTCAAGTTACAAATGCTATTCTCAATGCATCAATAATAAAAGAAAGGAGGTCGCTTATTATAGGTTAAAATTCTTATGGAAAATGACTATCACTGTATTTATAAATTATAAAGGAAGGAGGTTGAAGTACTGTTTATTATAAAAAAAATGAAGCTTGGTATTTAATAGATTATTAAACAATTTGTTTAGTTAGTGTTTATAGAGAGGCTTTTACACGTCTGTTGTAGTCTTGCTCGAAGATGTTATTATATGTTTAGCAAGCAGATTGTTATAAGTCTCTTTTATGTAAAAAAAACAATAATTGTGTTTATGAAACGATTTTTTATTTTTTTGTCATTATTTACTATTTCATTGGTAGCTATTGCTCAATCTGCTTATGATATTCCTGGTGTTGGCAAGATATATTACAATATTGTAGATGATAAGGCTGTAATTGTCGCCCCTAATCTTTTGTCTCAAACCGACCCGTGGGAGGGTTATGATAGACCTGTAGGTGCTTTGACTATACCAGGCTCTATTGATGGTCATACTGTTACTACTATCGATAGCTTTGCTTTTTATTATTGTACTCAGTTGACCTCTGTCAGCATTCCAAATACTGTTGTTGATATAAACAAGTCTGCTTTTTATTATTGTACCAATATGACCGATGCTACTCTTGGTAGCTCAGTAGTAATAATTGACGACTGGGCTTTTGGCTATTGTACAAGCCTGACAAATATCAATATCCCGAACACTGTAACTCATATAGGTTTTAGAACATTCAACGAATGTAATATTGCCTCTATCTCGATTCCTAATTCTGTAACAACGATAGATTATGGCGCTTTTTATAATTGCGGAAATCTATCTTCAATAACACTTCCCAATTCTATTACAACTATTGAGGAATGGACCTTTGGCAATTGTACAAGTTTATCCAACATTACTATTCCTAATAGTGTTACTTCTATTGGTAGGTATGCTTTTGGTGGCGCAGGTTTAACGGCCATCAACTTTGGCACGTCTTTAACTACTATTGGCGATAGCGCTTTCTATTATTGTACCGATCTTGCCTCTGTCTCGATTCCTAATACAGTTACTTCGTTTGGTGCTGGTACTTTTTGCAATTGTGTCAACCTTAGTTCTGTTACCATAGGCAATTCGGTTACGAGCATAGACTTTGCCGCCTTTTATAATTGTCCGAAGTTAGCTTCTGTTGTTATCCCTAAGTCTGTCAATTTTATTGGTGATTATGCCTTCTATGGATGTGATCTAAAAAAAGTAACATTTGGCAAAATCCTTGATAATGTTGGATATTCTGCCTTTGGCACACAAGATGGCCTATCAGTAGAGGAGTTGCATTATACTGGTACTATGATGGAGTGGTGCAATATGAATTTTGAAATTCTTACAAGGTCGCATTTCGGCAGTTTGTTCAACGCACCTCACAAGCTTTTTATTGATGGTCAGCAGGTTACCGACCTTGTTATTCCTGATGGTGTAAAAAAATTAAAAAGCTATATGTTCATAAGAACGACAGGTATTACATCAGTTTCTATTCCCAAGAGCGTTGGTACTATTGATGATAATGCTTTTGCAGGCTGTTCAACTATTTCCAAAGTCAATTTTGCCGGCACTTTGTCCGACTGGTGCAAAAAAGATAGCTACAGTTTCTACTATCCGTACTATAGATTGGCTAATCCTGAGTATGACCCGTATGATATTACTGTGCCGAATAAATTATATATCAACAATCAGTTGCTAACCAGTATAGTCATTCCTAATGATGTAAAGACTATCCCTAATTTTGCTTTTGTAAATTTGGTCGATGTAACTTCTGTTACTATTCCCAAAACCGTAGACACTATTTACTGGGATGCTTTTCGGGGATGTATGAATATTGCCAAGGTCAATTTTGTGGGAACTATGTCTGACTGGTGCAAAAAGGAGGGTGAATATTTTTATTATCAATATTATAATATGATATACGACCCTGAAGACGAATTGCCGAATAAACTGTATATCAACGATGAACTGGTTACGAATATTGTGATACCAAGCGATATCACGGTAATACCTGATGGAGCGTTTTATAATTTGCCAGATGTAACATCTGTTACGTTCCATGATGCCGTTACTACAATAAATGATTTCTATGAAATGACGGGGTTGACAACACTTTATATTCCTCATTCAGTAACGTCTATAAGATCTAATGCATTTGGTGACTGTGTTAATTTAACGGAAATTCATTGTGAGGGCATTGCTCCATTGCTTGGAAATTATGCTTTCTATAATGTCCCAATGGATATACCCATCTTCATTCCCTGCGCTTCGTCTGCTTTGTATTTCGCTCGTTGGACTCATTTCACGAATTTTATTGAAAGTGGTGCGGCTGAATTCTCTGCTGTCTCTGCCGATGAGGATAAGGGTGCGGTACTAATACTTACTCGTCCTACTTGTACAGCGCCACAGGCGGTAGTTAATGCTGCTGCTAAAAATGGCTATCGTTTTGATCATTGGAGCAATGGAAGTACGGACAATCCTTATGTGCTAACAGTCTATGCTGATACAGTTCTTGTCGCTTATTTTGTTGCTGTATCTGGTGGCAACGAAGGTGGCAACGAGGGTGGCGACGAAGGTGGCGACGAAGGTGGCGATGAAGGTGGCAACGAAGGAGGTAACGAAGGTATTGGTGATGTGCAGACTGCTACATATAGTATTCTTTCTACAGTCAACGGTATAACAATAACAGGTGCTGACTGTCAGCGTGTATCGCTCTATGATGTTAAAGGCAGACTTTTGGCAATTCAGCAAAATTGTCCTTCAACATTTACTTTTGCTGTACCTTCTACGGGTATTTATTTTATCCAGGTGGGAAACTGCAAGGCTGAGCGTGTGATTAAGTTGCGTTAAAGTAATATTATATAAAATCGATGTCCTCAAAGGTCAATAAATATGTGGAGAGGTATGAGAGAAAAGGACATAGATTAGATGGCGTAATCCGTCTATGTTAAAAAGAATAGTGTAGATATAGATTTGTTTAGATTATCAAATTATATGGAATGTGTTATTGTGGCGGATTTCCAAATAAATGATCAACGTTTCTCGTCTTGATAGATGGTAACAGTTTTCTTCGCTGTCAAGGCGAGAGACGTTATTATTAACTCTCTGACTTTTGATGTCATCAGTCTTAAGTCTGCAATTTGAAGACGTGGATTTTCGTTTAGCTTTTTTTTGATTGCATCTATCTGTTCTGTGCTAAGGTTTTCTATTTTCCAGTCCTTCAGCGCAGTGGTAAGAAGTAGGGCCAACTTGCTGTGTATTGCAAAATATCTTGGTGATGAGTGTTTGAGCTTGATTGTCTTGCCTTCGCCTAAGTTGATGGTGCGAGAAATGCCGTCCGTAAGA
This sequence comes from Bacteroidales bacterium, assembly GCA_045598945.1. Classification (GTDB taxonomy): domain Bacteria; phylum Bacteroidota; class Bacteroidia; order Bacteroidales; family P3; genus Colimorpha. The sequence goes on from JAZRVD010000152.1 coordinate 6,930, forward strand.
TATACTACATTCATAGGAACTTGCTGTGTTAATCCTATTTGATATTGTGCATAAAGCCCTGTGGGTATGATTTTTGCTCCATCTCGTTTTGCTATCGCCTCTGCTATCTCTTCCATGGATGGAGGAATGGCTCCAAGTCCATATACTTTTTCTATTTTAGGATAGCAGTAGATCCCACGTGCGGCTCTCAACACTAACCCTTTGTCCGTAAGTCTTTCTAATGCTTTGTTGATTGCATTGCGGTTACCAAATGCTACAAAGTCTGGAATGAAGAATACTGTTCCTCTCCCGCATTTTTTCATTTTGTTAAGTATTTTATCCTCAATAGTATCTGTCATTTTTCTTTTAATATTCTGTCGCGAATTAGTATGTTATTTACGACCGCAAAGGTAATAATAAATCTTGAAAAACTATCAATTAAGGCTAATAAAACATAAGTTTATCGTTATTTTCAAAATATCTCTTTGGCTGACAAGAAGCTGGTGATAGGTACTCCGTTAGGTCCAACAACAAATGAGGTCGTTGGATTGTAGCGTGTACTGAATAGTGCCAGTCCGGCGTTGTTTGTGTCGTTGTTGCTTTTCACCTCTATGGCTGCAAGCTTTGTGCCGTGGGTAAGTACAAAGTCTACTTCGCGTATTCCGTCGTTCCAGTAGTGTGCGTTGTAATGCCCCAAGTAGGCTTGGTTGACAATATGCGCTCCTATTGCCGATTCGTACATCCTTCCCCATATACGAGGATTTGACATGGACTCTTTGAAGTCGCTCTCGGCGTATATGTTTCTCAGGGCGTTGTTGTAGACTTGATATTTGGGCACTGATGCACGTCGCCGTGCTTTGTCGGTGCTGTACTTTTGTAGTCCGCATACCAGTCCGCTCTCGTCAAGGAGGTTGAGGTACCCGCTCAAGGTGGTGCTGTTGCCAGCGTCTTGCAGGGTGCATAGCATTTTGGTGATAGACAGTATCTCGCCAGAATAGGAGGCCGCCAGCTCGAAGGTCTGTCTGAGAAGTGCCGGCTTGGTGATGATGGTGTTCATCAAGATGTCTTTGTTGATGGTTGCGTCGACAATGGCTGCTTGAATATATTCCGACCATCTTTTTTCGTCAGCTATTATGTCGGCGGCTCCGGGATAGGCTCCAAAGTAGATGTATTGCTCTATGGTGTAGTCGAAGGCCTCGTGCATCTCTTCGTAGTCCCAGTGTGCCATTTTTATTATCTCAAATCTACCGGCAAGCGAGTCTGCCAGACCGCGTTCTAATAGTATTCTCGACGATCCTAATAGTAGTACTTTGATATTTCTATCTTCAAGGGTGTCTCTGTCCCACTCTTTTTTTACCGTTTCGCTCCACCCTTTAATCTTTTGTATCTCGTCAATGACAAGTAGCAGCTCGTCAGCATCTTCGTTTTTTAGCATCATGCGTGCGGCTTGCCAGCAGTCGCTTATCCATGTGGGTTGTGTGCTGGGAACGTCATCGGCAGAAAAGAATAGTTTTGGTGTGTTTATGGCGTTGTAGACTTGTTGTACGGTGGTGGTCTTACCTACTTGTCGTGGCCCCATTACTATCTGTATGCGTCGGCGTGGCTCTTTTAATCGTGCTTTAATAGTTGCGTATTCTTTGCGTAGTATTTTCATTTTTAGTAAGTTGAAGTCTATTGAGTAAAATTACTCAGTGCACTGAGTAATTTTACTCAATGCGATGCAAAGATACGAAAAAAAGAGAACTTAAGGTAGAAACGCAGCATGCCGCGTCTCATTATACAGCATGCCGCGTCTCATTATGTTGAGGCAAAAAAGCCGACCCAAAGGAGGTTATGAGCATTGCTGAAAAAAATTATTCTGCTAATAACGGCTGTTGTGAAGAAGTGTGCTACTCTTCTTTGCCTGTGATGATGTCTCGCAGGGTCAGCAGCTGGGCGCGTATGCTTTTGAGGTTTTCTTCTATGTCTTGATGGCTGTTGCGTTGCCGTAGCTGTTCGCGTGCGCCTTCAAGGGTGAAGCCTTTCTCGCGGGTGAGGTAGAGTATGCGTTTCAGCAGCTCTATGTCGTCGGCAGAGTAGCTGCGTGTGCCGTGGCTGTTCTTGTGGGGCTTCAGCATCTTGAATTCTGTCTCCCAGTAGCGTAGCAGCGAGGCGTTGACGCCCAGCATTTCCGACACTTCGCCTATGCTGTAAAAGAGTTTCATGGTGGTGTGTTTCTTTTTGATGCTGAGGTTAATAGGTGTAGTAGCCCTGATTGTCGAGGTACGAACGTTTCTTCTCGTACTTCAGGTCTTTGAGTACTGGCGCTTTGATGTTGATGAGGAAGTTCCAGCTTTTGTAGTATCCGAAAGGTATCCAGTTGAAGCGCATCTCCCAGCAGTGCAGGTCGCGGTAGATGTCTATGGAGGTGTAGGAGATGCCTTTGTTGACAAAGTCGTAGCCCGACGAGAAGGCAAATTTCCATTTGTCGGTTATAGAGAAGTTGCCGGAGAAGCTGAGTGTCTGGGTGAAGTTGCTCTGGTAGTTCATTTGTGCCGCCACATAGCTGTTGACGTAGGTTACCGAGTAGTTGATAGATAGATTCCATGGCACGCTGAAGTCGACGTATGTGCCGGTCATAAGCAGCGGGTTGTAGTTGTAGGGGGTCTGCAGTATGGGGTGCAGCACAGTGCCGGCAGGCGTCTTTTTCTCGTCCTTTTTCTTGAAGGTGCTGTTGTTGAACGAGTAGGAGAGCTGGGCGCTGTAGTTGCTGCTGTTGCGGCGAAACAGCTCGCCGGTTTCTTTGTAGGTGAAGCGGTTGAATATTCTTCCAGCTTCGTCGATGACGTAGGGCGAGAAGGAGGCGCTGTAGTTGAGTACGAGGCATTTGAAGAGTGTCGTCCTGCCCGACACGGCGAGGTCGGACCAGTTGAGCGAGTCTTTTGCCAGGTCGTAGGAGGTCGACAGGCTGAGGTTCTCTATCAGCGTTATCTTGGTAGGCTCTTTGAGGCTGTCTTTGGGGTTGGCTACTTTTATCTCTAAGTTGTTGGCTATGGAGAAGTTTATTCTGCCGCTCTTGCCGTCGGCAGGCCCGTTGTAGAGTGTCTGCTCGAATACAGAGTAGCGGTGTGTGTAGCCGGTGCTGTCGGTGTAGCTTTTCCAGTAGCCGAGTTTGCTGTTGCCAAAGTCGGGATGATATGAAAATCCGATGGATGGGTTGATGACGTGGCGTATGGCTCGTAGGTAGCCGTATTTGAAGTTGAAGATACCGTATATGCGTGTGTTCAGCGAGCTGGAGAACGATGCTTCGTGGTTTGCCTTGAAGCCTTTTATGGTGTCGGTATGCAGCACCCAGTCGTTGTCATAGTGCTTGTTGATGGTACGCCAGTGCCAGCGTTCGGTGAGCGATATGGAGTTGGTCCAGTTAAAGAATTTCAGCACTTTTACGGTGCTGGAGATGGGTATGGAGTGCTTGATGCCGTATTTCATCTTGTCTAATGTCTGCGGCTTGAAGAGGTCGCTGTCTTGTGTCGACACGTTGTTTTCGGCGTTCATGGTGTAGGTCAGTGAGATGTTCTCGTACCATTTGTAGCTGCCTGAAACCGATTTGCGTCGTAGTGGGTAGATGGTCTTTGAGTTGAGCGAGATGATGGGCAGCTGCAAGTTCATCAGTCCCGACTGGGCGTTGAACGATTCGCGCGCCGAGGCGTTGAGGGTGAACACTGTGCCAAGTTGTGCGGTGTAGGCTATGCTACTCGTCGTGGTGGAGCTGAAGTAGTCGTTGCGGTTGGTGGTGTTGCGGTTGTAGTTGCGGCTCTGCAGGGTTACGTCTGCCGAGAAGCGGCTGTAGGGGTTAGACTTGGCGTCTTGCTGGTGTGTCCAGTTGAATTTGAAGTCGTTGAACTCGTTGTAGGTGTTGGGGTCGCCTTTCAGTCCTTCTATGGTGTTGCCGTAGGTGATGTCTACCAATCCTTTGTATTTGTAGCGTTTATAGTAGTTCGATTTGGCTTCCAGTTCCCAGCTTAGGTTGGTGTAGATGTCTGCCAATAGGGTGAGGTCGAGGTTTTGGTTCAAGGCCCAGTAGTAGCCGCCGTCTTGCAGGTAGTAGCCTCTGCGGTCCATCCATCCGTAGGTGGGTATGATGAGTCCGCTGGTCCTGCCGCTTTTTAGTGGAAAGAAGGCAAAGGGCAGAAAGAGGGGGGTGGGTATGTCCTCGATGTGCAGCATGGCAGGCCCCGACACCATCTTGTCGCCAGCTATGAGCTTGGCTTTCATAAAGTTGATACTGAAATGCGGGTGGTCGTAGTTGCATGTGGTATATTTGCCGCTGCTTAGAAACATCACCGAGTCGTTCATCTTCTTTATCTTGTCGCCATGCAGGAAGCCGTCCTCCTCTTGCGTTATCACAGATGTGATGATGCCTTTGTTGGTGTTGTAGTTGAAGCGTATGGTGTCGGCAAGGTATTCTTCGTCGCCCTGTTTGAAGAGCGGTCGTCCGCTCTTCTCTCCGTTGCTGTCTATCACGCATGAGGCTTGCATCACCTGGAGGTTGAAGTCCATGGTCATAGCATCGGCTTTGAGGTTCATGTTTTGGTAGGTAACGTCGCCTTTGTTGTAGAGGAAGGCCTGCTTGTCTATGATGTTGATGGCTATCGAGTCGCCAGCCTTGTATTTCACGATGTCGTTTATGGCATGCGGCGATATGCGCATGAGTTTGCTGCTGTCGATGGCTATGGCCTTCTCTGCCGCCTCTATGCCTTCTATCTTCACACGTTGGGCAACGGCGGCAGGCATAATGGTCAGCAACAAGAGCATCAGTGATATTATGTGTGCTGGTTTTTTGATGGTTTTTCGGTTTTTTGGGGTAGGCGAGGGGAGGGGCTACCCCTTTTGTTGGTGGCTGTATAATAGTCTAAAATGCACAACTTTTCTTTGTCTTTTCTCTCTCTTTTTGCAGTATTGAATTTTATCTGTATCTTTGCATTTTTAGTCTGCAAAGATAATGTTATTTGTTCAAATAGCGAAAGAAAAAATATATCTGCTGTTAATGAAACGTTTAGTCCTTTTGTTTGTTGCCTTGTTGCTGTGCATCCCGCTCTCTGTGGCGCAAAAGAGAGAGCCGGGAAAGGTTAAAACTTTGGTTATCGACCCAGGACACGGCGGCGCCAAGCCGGGTGCTATCAGCAAACGTATCACCGAAAAAGATTTGGTGCTTAATGTGGCAAAGAAGTTTGGCGCTCTCGTCGAACAGAATTTCCCCGACGTGAAGGTTATTTACACCCGCTCCACCGACGTGGATATCAATCTCTCTGCTCGCGCCGATGTGGCTAATCACGTCAAGGCCGACCTCTTTGTATCTATCCATGCCAACTCTCACCCTACAAGCACGCCAAGCGGCGTGGAGACATACGTCATGGGTCTCTCCAAGGGCAAGGCCAATATGGAGGTGGCTAAAAAGGAGAATGCCGATATATTGCTGGAGTCCGACTATAAGAGCAATGCTGCCTATCAGGGCTTCGACCCTAATTCGCCGGAGAGCAACGTGATGTTCGCCATGTATCAGAACGCCTACATCACCAAGAGCCTCGACTTTGCCAGCTTCGTCCAAAAACAGTATGCTCAAAACACCAAGTCTATCAACAGAGGTGTCAAGCAGGCGGAACTTTTCGTCATCTACAAGACTGCCATGCCTTCTGTCCTTACAGAAATAGGCTTTATCAGCAACTCCGCCGAGGAGGCTTTCCTCGCCTCTCGCGAAGGTCAGGAGAAGATAGCGCTGAGCCTGTACAATGCTTTTGCTCAGTACAAGGCGCGCGAAGAGGGCACCTCGCCAAAGCTGATGGACCATTTCCACCTCGCCAACTCTTCTTCAACGGCTGTCGCCGACAGTAAGGCTGACCATCACGACGCCAAGAATGATGTTGACAGTCATAGCCATACGCCAACCGTCCCGGCCGTCCCTCTGCCAGACCCACCCTCGGAGGCGGCACCTGTAACGGCAGTTGTGGACATCCCGTTAGACGAAGCTAAGGCTGACGACAAGGCTCCAGCCGCTGTCGTCGACCAGCATGTCGAAGAGGTTAAAACACCCGCTGCTCCTGTCGCCGCTGTGCCTGAAGCTAAGCCGGCAGACCAGGAGGCCGCAAAGGAAACGGAGCCGGCACGCACCGCTGTCCCCGACAGCCTTAGAGTTGTATTCAGGGTGCAGTTTATGCGCTCCGACAAGCTCCTCGAAGCTGGCGACCGTCAGCTGCATGGCCTCGACACCTACGACTACTATATGCAAAACAACGCCTACTGCTATCTTTGGGGCAAGTGCAGCACCATAGAGGCCGCCAAGCAGATACAGTCCGACGTGCGTCAAAAGGGCTTCGCCGATGCTTTCGTCGTAGCCTTCCAGAATGACAAGCGTATAAGCCTGCAGCTCGCCCGCGAGCTGTTGAAAGAATAACTAATATTTTGTGTTGTGTTACAGGTTAATAATGTCAGCAAGCTGTATGACAAGCAGTATGCTCTGAAAGATGTCTCCTTCCAAGTCTCGCCAGGCGAGATAGTGGGCCTGCTGGGACCCAATGGCGCCGGCAAGTCCACCTTGATGAAAATCATCACATGTTTCATCCCCCCCACCGATGGCGAGGTAACTGTGATGGGGCATAGCATCTTCGACGACCCTATGGCTGTGCGCCGCTCTATAGGCTACCTGCCAGAGCATAATCCGCTGTATGTGGATATGTATGTCAGTGAGTTCCTGCAGTTTGTCGGCGGTATCTATAAGCTCGATAACCTCCGCAGCCGTGTTGCTAATGTCATCGACATGGTGGGGCTCGCACCTGAATCGAAAAAAAAGATTGGCCAGCTCTCTAAGGGCTATCGTCAGCGTGTGGGGCTCGCATCGGCTCTCATTCACGACCCGCAGGTGCTTATCCTTGACGAGCCTACCACTGGCCTCGACCCCAACCAGCTGGAAGAGATAAGGACACTGGTGCGTAATGTCGGCAACGATAAGATTGTGCTACTCTCTACGCATATTATGCAGGAGGTGGAAGCTATGTGCAACCGCGCCATCATCATCAACCACGGTGTCATCGTCTCCGACGACAAGCAGCTTTCTTCAAAAGAATTAACTGAAAAATTCCATCAACTTATATAAGATATTTATATATGACTCGCAATCAACTTGTTGCTCTTATACGTGAGCGTCGCTCTTTCCTTTGTGTAGGTCTCGACACCGACCTCAGCAAGATCCCTCAACACCTTCAAGGTCAGCCTGATGCTGCCTTTCTTTTCAACAAGGCTATCATCGATGCTACCATCGACTACTGTGTGGCCTATAAGCCCAACCTTGCTTTTTATGAGGCTATGGGTATCGAGGGCCTGGTGCAGCTGCGCAAGACTATGCAGTATATCCGTAGCTTGGACAAGCCTGTCTTTACTATCGCCGATGCCAAGCGCGGTGATATTGGCAACACCTCAAAGCAGTACGCCAAGGCGTTCCTCGACCCGCAAGGCGATTTCGGTTTCGATGCCATGACCATTGCGCCTTATATGGGCGAGGACTCTGTCTCTCCTTTCACGGCATACGATGGCAAATGGGTCATCCTACTTGCTTTGACGTCAAACAAGGGCGCTTTCGATTTCCAGTATCGTCAGACCGATGGTGAACATCTCTTCGAAGGTGTGCTGCGCAAGTCCCAGCAGTGGGGCACTCCCGAAAATATGATGTATGTGGTTGGCGCCACCAAGGCTGACCAGCTTGCACAGATACGCTCTATCGTGCCAGACAGCTTCCTGCTGGTGCCTGGCATAGGAGCTCAAGGCGGCAGTCTCGACGAGGTGTGCAAATATGGTCTTAACAAGGAGTGCGGCCTGCTTGTCAACTCCTCGCGTGGCATTATCTACGCCTCGCAAGGCGAGGACTTCGCCCAGCGTGCTGCCGAAGAGGCCAGGAAACTGCAACAGCAGATGGCTCAATATCTTAACAGATAATCATTAATCTCGACGTTATGAAAACGCTTCGCTTCTTCCTTGTCTTGACTTTTATCTGGTCGGGGATGTGCTGTCTCTCTTATCTGATGTTTGGCTTAACTCCCGATACTTTTAGAGAGGCATTCATGGCTCCAGAACAGCAGTCGCTGTTAAACGAGGCTTCGCAAGAACTCTTAGACACCCTTTTCGCCACGCCTCGTTGGAGCTTCTTTCTGTTGGCAGCTCTTTACGCACTCTCTGTCGTAGGCGCAGCATTTATGTGGCAAAAAAATCGTATTGGTCTGCATCTTTATATTCTGGCTCAAGTGCTGCTTTTCGTGCTTCCGCATTTCTTGATTGGCACACCTTTCGACTATGGCGATGCAATGATATCGCTCATGTTTATTGCCATATACTATTGGTCTCTTAAAAAAATCGATGAAGAAGAGGCAACCGACACTGACGATACAGCCGACGATGACGACACTGATGATGACGACGACGATGATGACGTTACCACCGTTACAAACGATACCACCGATACTACCGTTACAAACGTTATTGACGATATTACAGATATTAACGCCCCAAATCCCACCACCGAACCCAACGATTAATCCTACTCATTGTAGAAGATAAAAACAGGTGTGCAACAATCTATTAGCAGTTAGATTTTTGCACACTTTTTGTATTTCAAAAAATTTTTGTTACTTTTGATAGTGTTTTGCGTTGTTGCAAGACGCTTGTTTTGTATGCATAAGATATTGTCAAACATAATGTTATGACAATGTCGTGTAGTAATAAATATGTGTTTTTTATGAGGGTAAAGTTATTCCTTTCTTCGTTATTTATTCTTTTGGCAAATATTGTTGTCGCACAGTCGTTGTGGCGTGTGCCGCAGTCGTTCAACTATCAAATGGTGGTGCGTGATGCCAACGACTGGATTGTCCGCAGCCAGCAGATTGGCATGCTGATAAGTATTCAAAATGGCACTACGCCGGCTACTACGTTATATTCCGAGACGCATAGCGTAGCCACCGACATTAATGGCTATCTCTCTATCAATGTGGGAGCTGGTACGCCGGTGCACGGCCGTTTCGACACTATCTCGTGGGGCAAGTACGACAGTGTGCTGCTCTATGTTCAGGTTGATATTACAGGTGGCACCAACTACACTCTGACGGCTACACAGCAGCTCGCCGCTGTGCCTTTCGCTTTCATGGCCGATGAGACGCAAGACTTCCCCGACGTGCTTAAAAACGGCAACAGAGCCGGCATGCGTCAGCTCAAAGAGCTTAAAGACCCTACCGACCCGCAAGATGTTATTACCAAATACTACCTCGACTCTGTTATTGCAGACTTCCTCGCAATGCAGTCTGTCGCCATGCAGCACGACACCTTGTGCCTCTCTGCCATTAAACTTCCTGTCGAGTGGCGTTCTCGGCAGCTCGGTGCCACAGGCATATATTACGACACCCTTGTGGGTCGTGCTGAGGGAGGCAAGGACTCGGTCTATGCACTTCATCTCACAGTCTCCGATGGCACGCACAATGTTTTTGTCCATGCAGATAACTCTCCATACGTGTGGGATCGTGACGGACAGACATATACTGTTACAGGCGAGTATGTCTACGAATATGTCGATGACAGCCGTTGCCCAAGTGCCGACACACTCAAGCTCACTATATCGCAGCCATCATGTGTCGCCAATCGTTATAATGTGCAGCAAAAGACTCCTTACCTCTGGCCTGCGAGTGGCGAGAAAGGTCATGGCGACGGTAATACGCACGATGTCTCTGGCACCTATTACGGTGCTGTCTACGACGGCAACTGTGTAGATACGTTAGACCTTGTTATAAGTGTTGATGTCCATACCGCCATCGACACATTCGTCTGCGAAGGTACATATTACGATACTTTGCTTTATGAAGGCTTCGAGACAGGCATTCCTGCTTCTTGGTCTACTACAACAGGAAGCGGTAGCAGTGGATGGAAAGCAACAAGTGCTGTTACTATCGAAGGTACGTATTATTCCCCATTTGCAGGGCAAAGGTTTGTTCATGAAGATGGTGGGGAGTCTCGTAAGTATAGTTACTTAAAAACCCCTCAAATAAATATCGCCGACCCTGAAAATACCTATGTACAATTCCACTATATGAATTCGTATTGGAAAAACACTTCATATAGCAATATTATCACCTTGCGTTATTCTACGTCAAAGTCGGGTACTTATAGCGAAGTTTGGTCGTCGGGTACTACCAATGTTCAAAGCACATGGTATCCTGCCAATGTCTCTCTGCAAAGCTTGGCGGCAGGACAATATTATTTTGCTTTTGTCGACTACGACGGCGGTGGCGACTGTGGCGCTGTCGACGAGGTGATGATTTTGCACCGTCGTGTGCCAGCAGAGGTAGAGGCCACTGTGGCAGGCGGTACAGTGGTAACACAAAAGACGCTTACGGCTCATGATGGCGGCGATAGTATAGTCGATATTACATGGCATATCATGTCAAACGTGGTCAGCAACATTGATACCGCTGTCCTTCAGCCCGACTTCCCAACAACATGGCGTGGTTTTTCTTTTGCCAAGCCCGGTGTTAAGGAAAAGAAACTTGTTTCTGTCAATGGCTGCGACAGTATTGTAACTATGAAGGTCAATGTTCTTGTCGATGTTGAGGAAAATATTTGCGAAGGTGTTACTGAGGTGCAGTATTATGATACCTTGTTTTATGACAATTTTGAGAATGATGCTGATTTTAGTAATTGGACGTTTGTGAATGATCCCAATAGTAATGGATATTATACTTCATTCGGGTGGGATAGATATAGTTCATACAAACTTTATTATATAAGTAGTACGACCAACTATAATTTGCATACAGCTTATGGTAATAGTGGCTATTCTATGATGTCTGCATCCAAACTCGTCTTAAATTATTCGAAAGCGTATTCTAATGCTTACTCTCCATCATTCTATGTTGATGATCCTGCAAATACCTCTTTTAGTTTTGTATATGCCATTCCATGGCAGCTGTATGGTTCATATTATTATAATAATGGTTTAATGGCGGGAACAGTTGCGGGACCTTCTTTCAATACGCGTAATATGATGTTTTCCACAACAGATCATACTGGATATCCAACGTATTCTTTTATACCTCAAAATTTCTCTCTTTCTTCGCTAACGCCAGGAACATATAAGGTCTATTTCCGCGACTATGATAGTTATTCGATGTCTATTGTTGACGAAGTATGTGTTCGTACTAAACGTACTTTGCATTATCCGTCAGATTTAACAGCAGGTGTTGTTGTGTTGTATGACACAGTGCATTCTATAAATGGCTATGATAGTATACGTCGACGCACGGTGCATGTTGGCTCTTCTGCCTCTTCGTCGGTGGAAAAAACAGTGGATGTCTCGGAGTTCCCAATAACGTGGAATGGCGTAACATTTAATGCTGCTGGTTCAAAGAAGGTTTTTATCAAAACGGTGCAGGCTTGCGATAGTGTTGTTACAATGTCTGTGAATGTAAAAGTGGATAAGGAGTACAACGTTTGTGAAGGTGGTGTAAATAAAGGTAAGATATATTTGTTGAATGAAGACTTTAATGACGGTAGTGCTGAGGGATGGGAAGTTTTTTCTGATTACGATAAAAATGCATGGACGTTATATGATGTTGTGTATGATATGCCTTTTACGGATGATTATTATGATTGGGAGACAGATTATAGAGACGTTTATGCTTATGGAGGGACAGGTTATTCTGCTATTAGTATGAGTTATGGTTATGAAAACATCTCGGTTCTTCAATCACCCGCAGTTACCATAACAGATCCTGCTAATACATATATCTCTTTTGTATATGTTTCACCAAAATATAGATATTGTGGCTATTATGGTTGCGATTCTTACTATAATGAAATTGGTTTTTCATATTTTAATACATCGTCAAGCGATTTTGTTTCACCATTGTTAGATGTACGTGATGTTAGTGATTGGACGGAGGTAACATATTCGCTTGCCTCTTTGGCACCGGGCACATATTATTTCAAGTTTTTGAGCTATGACGGCGGCGGAGCTTTTTCTGCTGTTGATGATGTAAGGATTTATATGGATTATCCTTCATCGTATCCGGCTTCAGTAGCATCTGCTTCTGTCGGTCAGGTGGTAGTTGTTAAAGATACAATAAAGGTTGCTGACGGCTGTGACAGTATTATAAATAAGACGTTCCGTATTTTCCCAAAATATCATGTTGGTGAAGAAAGGACGGTAGGTGCTCTTGATTTGCCGTATGTATGGAACAATGTGTCTTTCGAATCTGCTGGGGTTAAAAGCACTGTATTGCATTCTATCTATATGTGCGACAGTGTCGTTGATATGACTTTGAAGGTAAATTCGTTATCAGCTAATCCAATTTCATCAAATCTAAATCAAACGGTAAAAAAAGGTCAGCCTATAAAGGATATTGCTATCCACGATGTGCAGGTTGCGGGATTGCCAGACGGAGTGGTATATGATTCTACTTCTGGTAAAATAACAGGTATACCTACTGTTGCTGGTGTATTCAATTATGTTGTTACTGCTGTTAATAGTCGTGCTATAGTGTGTAAGGGCATTATTGCTGTTACCGAATGACGTTTTTTGTGCCGTTATATGTTTGTGAACTTTCATAATAAATCTTAAAACACCTCTTTTTTGGTTTGTAGTTGGCAAAAAACTTTTATCTTTGTTTCCGTTATTTAGGACATCAGATATGTCTTTTGCTATCTTAAATATTTATAATTCAATACAATATCATGTATCTTACTAAAGAAAAAAAACAGGAAATCTTTGCCGAGTATGGCAAAAACGCTAACGACAGCGGCTCTACAGAAGCTCAGATAGCTCTCTTCACCTATCGCATTCAGCACCTCACCGAGCTGATGAAGAATAACAAGAAAGACCAAGTCAGCGAGCGCGCACTTGTTACACTCGTCGGCAAGCGTCGTCGTCTGTTGGACTATCTCAAGGATATCGACATCGAGCGCTATCGTGCTATCATCAAGAAGCTCAACCTCAGAAAGTAATTTTTTCTCCTTGTGGCTCGCCACAACATTGCTATCGAGACACTCGGTCTTCCGGGTGTCTCTTTTCAAATAGTTGGTCTTTTTTGTCGTATTGGCATACCTATAGACCATTATTGTCTGCTGTTATAAGGAAAATGTACAAACGAAATTAACCTTATCGCACCTCACTTCTTAGTGTTGTGCGTGTAAAAATTTTTAGAATGAATATTATAACAAAACGTTTCGACCTGGGTGATGGTCGTATTATTGAAATAGAGACTGGCAAACTCGCCAAGCAGGCCGATGGCTCTGCTGTAGTTCGTATGAATGACACTATGCTTCTCGCTACCGTATGCTCTAAGAGAGAGGTGGGTGAGAATGTCGACTTTATGCCTCTCACTGTCGATTACCAAGAGAAATATGCCGCTATGGGTCGTTTCCCAGGTGGCTTCTTCAAGCGCGAGGCTCGTCCTTCTGAACACGAGATCCTTATCGCGCGTCTCGTCGACCGTGCTCTGCGTCCTCTCTTCCCCTCCAATTTCCATGCCGAGGTGCAGGTGCAGATTACTCTTATCAGTGGCGACGCCAACACTATGCCCGACCAGCTCGCCGCTCTCGCCGCCGCCTCAGCTCTTGCTGTAAGCGACATTCCTTTTGGCGGCCCTGTTAGCGAGGTGCGCGTCAGCTATCTCGACGGCAAGTATGTCATCAACACTCCTATGCAGGACATCGACCGTGCCGACCTCGACCTTATTGTCGCCGCTACTGAAGAAAACATCATGATGGTAGAAGGCGAGATGAAAGAGGTATCTGAGGAGATTATGCTTGGTGCTCTTAAAGCCGCTCACGAGGCTATACGTATACAGTGTCGCGCCATTGCAGAGCTCACTGTCGAGGCTGGAAAGACCGAGAAACGCGAATACTGCCACGAAATCAACGACGAGGAGCTTCGTCAGCGTGTTCACGATGCAGTGTATCAGCAGTGCTACGACTTCAGCAAGCAGGGCATCGCCAATAAGCATCAGCGCGAAGATGGTTTCGAGGCTATCAAGAAGGCTTTCATCGAGGCCAACTATACCGAAGAGACTCTTACCGACGATGTCAAGTTCATGATCGACCGGTACTATCACGACACCGAGCGCGAAGCTATGCGCGATATGGTGCTCAACGAGCGTACACGTCTCGATGGTCGTCAACTCGATGAAATTCGTCCTCTCTGGAGCGAGGTCTCCTATCTGCCTTCTGCTCATGGCAGCGCTATCTTCACCCGTGGCGAGACACAGTCGTTAAGCACCGTTACTCTCGGCACCAAGCTCGACGAGCAGATTATTGACGGCGCTGTCGTCGAAGGCACACGTCGTTTTCTTCTGCATTACAACTTCCCGGCTTTCGCCACTGGCGAGGTGAAGGGCAATCGCGGCCTCTCTCGTCGCGAGGTAGGTCACGGTCATCTTGCATGGCGCGCCCTTAAAGAAGTCATACCTGCAGAGACCGAGTGTCCTTATACCATTCGTGTTGTCAGCGATATTCTTGAGAGCAATGGCTCTTCATCTATGGCCACGGTATGCGCTGGCTGCCTCGCACTGATGGACGCCGGTGTCAAGATACGCAAGCCTGTCGCTGGTATCGCCATGGGTCTTATCAGCAAGGGCGACAAATGGGCTGTCCTCAGCGACATCCTCGGCGACGAAGACCACCTCGGCGATATGGACTTCAAGGTTACGGGTACTCGCGACGGTATCACCGCCTGCCAGATGGACATCAAGGTCGACGGCCTTAGCTACAACGTTCTCGCCAAAGCTCTCGAACAAGCCCGTCAAGGCCGTATTCATATTCTTAATCATATCGAACAGACCATACCTGCTCCTCGTGAAGACTACAAGCCTTTTGTGCCTCGTATCGTCCAGATACAGATTCCTAAGGATTTCATCGGCGCTGTCATCGGCAAGGGTGGCGAGGTTATCCAGAAGATACAGAAAGAGACCGATACGGTTATCAACATCGAGGAGGTCGGCGAAGTCGGCGTTGTCGATATTGCCTCTCCTAACAAGGAGTCTATCGAGGCGGCTCTTGCTTGGATCAAGAATATATGTACCGTCCCGGAGGTTGGCCAGATATATAACGCCAAGGTCGTCAGCATCGTAGAGTTCGGTGCATTTCTTGAGTTTCTGCCAGGTAAAGAGGGTCTTATGCACATCAGCGAGTACGACTGGGCTCGTACCGAGACTCTCGAAGGTCTCCTTAAAGCTGGCGACGAAGTTGAGGTCAAGCTTATCGCTATCGACGAGAAAACTGGCAAGCTCAAGCTCAGCCGTCGCGCCCTTCTTCCCAAGCCAGAGGGCTATGTCGAGGAGAAGCCTGCCCGCGCCCCACGTCGCGAGGGTGCTCCTCATCGCGATGGCGGCAATCGTCGCGAAGGTGGCGACGACCGTCGTCGTAGCTCTGACCACCATCGTCGTTAATCTTTTTTACTAAGTTACTATTAAAGGCTTCTGCTTCCTACGGTAGAAGCCTTTTTCTGGATATATTGGTATAAAGATTTGTGAAATGTATCTTTTTCGGGACTGGAATCTTTTTTTGAGAAATTTTTTATAACTTTGCAAAACAAAAGCAATACTTTTTTTGTTACTGTAGGTATGAAAACATTCAACACAGCGGGTACTTGTCGCCCTAATGAACATTATATGGTGGATATCACCGATCGTCTGGAAATCATACGCAAGATGGTCGCCAAGGGTGATTATTTCTGCATCAATCGTGGCAGGCAGTATGGCAAGACTACAACTCTGGAGGCTATTAGCAGTCAACTTTCAGATGAATACTGTATCTTCCAAATCAGTTTTGAGGGTCTTTCCGACTCCACCTTTGCTGATGAAGAGAAACTGTATGCAGCTTTTGTGTATCTTTTGGCAGAATCGTTTGAATGGGTTCCACTTGCTGGTCTTGATGGAGAGGTTGGGGAATATATCAACCATTTTTTAGAGCTGCATGACGATAGATGCACAGAAAAGGAACTGTCTAAGTTTATCAGCACAATCTGTTACCGTAACAAAAAGCCTGTAGTGCTTCTTATCGATGAAGTAGATCAAGCTGGTAACTTTACTTCCTTTTTGAAGTTTCTCGGTCGTCTCCGAGGAATGTACCTTAGTAGAAACCGAATTCCCACCTTCCAGTCAGTTATTCTTGCAGGTGTTTATGACATCAAGAATCTCAAGTTGAAGATTCGTCCAGAGGAACAGCACCAGTACAATAGTCCTTGGAATATCGCCGTTCCATTCGATGCGGATATGAGCCTCTCGGCAGACGGTATAGCAGGAATGTTGGCAGAATACAAGGCTGACCACGGATTGGATTTTGACGAAAAAGCTGTGGCTCAGATGATTCGCAACTATACCTCTGGCTACCCGTTCCTTGTCAGCCGTATCTGCCAGATTATCGATGCAGAACAGTTTTCGTGGGACAAGGAAGGAGTGTTGAGAGCTGTTAACAAAATACTTACAGAGGGAAGTACACTCTTTGACGATATTGTTAAGAAACTTGATGAGTTCCCAGAATTGGAAAGAACAATCAAGGGGGTTCTTTTCAATGGTTATCGCTATTCATTCAATTATTACGACAAGGCGACC
>JAZRVD010000153.1:0-1987 GCA_045598945.1 Bacteroidales bacterium
CTTTCCATGTTCTTTTCGTTGTTGGGTGCTATGTTGTTTCTCGCTGGCTTTGTTTCAGAGCTGGTATGCCGCAACTCGCCAACACGCAACCAATATCTTATAGAGCAGAAGCTTGATACAGAAGAACATAAAAAATAAAAGGGGAGGTGTAGGTGCGTGGTAATCGTTATCGCAATCGTTATCGTAGTTCTGAGCAGTATTCTCGGCAGCGACGCAAAGGGCGTGCTTTATCCTTTTTGTTGATAGTGGGACTATTGGGTTGTGGTGTATGGATGTGCTATGGCGCATGGTCGAGATGGGATATTGGTGCTTGGATGTCTCATCTGTTTGAGACTAAGCAAGGAGGGGTGGATGAGGAAGAACACGGTCAGTTTTGCCGACTCTGTCGCGAAGTGATACCGGCAGTTGATTTTAACAATGGCGGCTACAAGGCTTACTTCAACGACATCAATGATTTGCATCTTGCTGCCGCAAAAAAGTTGGGAATTGGTGAGAAAGATATGGGAAAAGAGCCGTTGAAGTGTGGCATGAAGTATATCTATTCTAACGACCTATACTATGTCGCCCCTATGTATTATGGCAAGCCCTTTCTTGTTGAACCGGCATATTTGTTGGTGCAGTATATTGGCGAGCGTTTTGCAACGGTGGTGGCGGAGCAATACAACGACGGACATACATACAAGCCTATCATTACAAGTGCGTTGCGTAGTTGTAATGATGTCAAGCTTTTGTGTAATACCAATTCTAACGCTTCTGAGAATTCGAGCCACATCTATGGCACAACGATAGATATAACCTATACTCGTTTTATGCGCGACGACGGCTTGGAGGTCTCCGACCTATGGCTCAAAGAGGCTCTGGCACAAACGCTCTACGAGCTGCGCTACGAAGGTTTGTGCTATGTGATATACGAGGTGCGTCAGCCATGTTTCCATATCACCGTGCGCAACATAGAGTATAGTGGTACGGAAAAAAACGAGTACAAGACATATAATATACACAACTGCACTACATTGCATAGTGGCAAGACGTTTGACGACGAGATTTTGAAGTATCTTTATCCACAATCAAGTGTGCAGATACCTATGCAAAGAGACTCCAATAGTGCGAGAGGGTGGCGTCCTTTACAACCAAATGATATAGGGCAATCTGTAGAAACGAAGCAAAAAGCAGAGCCGCCACAACATCCTGCTGCCACACAGCAAGAAGTGACCAACTACTTGATGCTGTGATATGTTATGAATAATAAAAAGTAAAAATATATATGGGACTACAATGTGGTATCGTTGGCTTGCCCAATGTTGGCAAGTCTACTCTTTTCAACTGCCTAAGCAATGCTAAAGCACAGGCGGCTAATTTTCCTTTCTGCACTATCGAGCCTAATGTTGGCGTTATCACCGTTCCTGACGAGCGTCTGAACAAACTCGTTGAGATGGAGCATCCAGCCAGTGTGGTGCCTGCCACTGTCGAGATTGTCGACATCGCTGGTTTGGTAAAAGGAGCTTCTAAAGGCGAAGGTCTGGGCAACAAGTTTCTTGCCGACATTCGTACTACCGACGCTATCATACACGTTTTGCGCTGTTTCGATGACGGCAATATCACCCATGTCGACGGCACTATCGACCCTGTGCGCGACAAGCAGACTATCGACCTTGAGCTGCAGTTCAAAGACCTCGAGACCATAGAAAATCGTTACGATAAAGAGGTGAAAAAAGCCAAGGCTGGCGGCGATGCCAAAGCCAAACGTCTGGTGGAGGTGATGGAGCTTTATCGCAATGCCTTGCTTGCAGGCAAGAGCGCTCGCACTGTTCAGCTCGACGAAAACCAGCAAGAGGCCGCTCGCGACCTCATGCTTCTCACTGCCAAGCCTATACTTTATGTGTGCAATGTCGATGAAGCTTCCGTAGTGTCGGGCAACGCATACGTCGAGGCAGTCCGCGAGGCTGTCAAGGACGAGCAGGCTGAGGTGCTGGTGATAGGCGCTGCC
>JAZRVD010000154.1:0-6781 GCA_045598945.1 Bacteroidales bacterium
TTCGTCGAAGCCGCATTTCTATGTGCTCGACATGTTTCCATATCCGTCGGGAGCAGGCTTGCATGTGGGGCATCCGCTGGGATATATTGCTTCGGACATATATGCTCGCTACAAGCGTCTGTGCGGCTACAACGTGCTTCACCCCATGGGCTACGATGCCTACGGCCTGCCTGCCGAGCAGTATGCCATACAGACTGGCCAGCATCCTGCCAAGACTACAGAGCAGAATGTGGCTCGTTATCGCGAGCAGCTGGACAAGATAGGCTTCTCGTTCGACTGGGACCGCGAGGTGCGTACCTGCGACGCTAAATATTATCACTGGACGCAGTGGACTTTTGTACAGCTTTTCAATCACTATTATGATCGCCAGCAGGACAAGGCAATGCCCATCTCTCATCTTGTAGAACGCTTGGAACAAGGCACTTGGAACGAAGGCTTGACCAAAGAGTGGGCGGCGATGAGCGAGGCTGAACATCAGCAGTATCTCATGGGCTACCGTCTGGCTTATCTTGCCGATATACCTGTCAACTGGTGTCCGCAACTTGGCACGGTGCTTGCCAACGATGAAGTGGTGGGTGGCTTGTCGGTGAGAGGCGGCTATCCGGTAGAACGCAAGCTTATGCGTCAGTGGAGCCTGCGTATCACAGCATACGCGCAGCGTCTGGTCGACGGACTGGAGCAGGTGGACTGGACCGACAGCCTAAAGGAGATACAGCGTAACTGGATAGGACGTAGCGAGGGTGCGGCAGTGTGGTTTCCGCTGGCCGACGATGTGGATACTAAGTTTGAGATTTTCACCACACGTCCCGATACAATCTTTGGCGTAACTTTTATGGTGTTGTGTCCGGAGCATGAGATGATAGAGCGTATAACCACCGATGCCCAGCGCGACGAGGTGGTGGAGTATGTAACATGGGCTAAGAACCGTTCGGAGCGCGAGCGACAAGCCGAGGTGAAGAAGGTCAGCGGCGTGTTTACAGGAGCCTACGCTCTCAACCCATTCACGCAGGAGCGCATACCTATCTATGTTAGCGACTATGTGCTGGCTGGCTATGGTACTGGAGCTATTATGGCGGTGCCAGCCCACGACAGCCGTGACTTTGCTTTTGCCCGTCATTTCAACTTGCCTATACGCCAGGTCGTCGCCCCGTCGGAAGGCGAGGTCAGCGACCCGTCTACATGGAGCGAGAGTCTTGACAGCAAGCAGGGCGTATGCGTAAACAGCGGATTTATCACAGGCATGAAGGTCGCCGACGCCATGAAGGCTGTCATCAGCAAGGTCGACGAGCAGCATATAGGTCATCGCACCGTCAACTATCGTCTGCGCGACGCCATCTTCAGCCGTCAGCGCTACTGGGGCGAACCGTTCCCAATATATTACAAGGACAACATCCCATATACAATACCTGAGGAGTGCCTGCCGTTGATGCTGCCCGACATCACTGATTTCAAGCCTACCGCCACGGGTGAGCCTCCGTTGGGGCATGCTGTCTGCTGGGCGTGGGACGAGAAGCAGCGCTGTGTGGTGGAGACAGCCAAGATAGACAACATGGAGGTCTTCCCTCTTGAGCTCAGCACCATGCCTGGCTTTGCAGGGTCGAGCGGCTACTATCTGCGCTATATGGACCCGCACAACGACAGCGAGTATTTCTCGCAGCAGGCCGTGGAATACTGGCAGAATGTAGACCTTTATGTAGGCGGAGCAGAGCATGGCACAGGCCATCTTATCTACTCGCGCTTCTGGAACAAGTTTCTCTACGACATTGGACTGGCTGTAAAGCAAGAGCCCTTCCAGCGTCTTATCAACCAGGGTATGATACAGGGACGTTCCAACTTTGTGTATCGCAGCAAGGAGGACAACAACCTCTTTATCTCAAAGAACATAGAGGGACGCGCCGAGAAGACCATGCCTATACATGTGGATATAAATATTGTGGAGAATGATGTTCTCGACATAGAGAAATTCCGCGCATGGCGTCCGGAGTTCAAAGATGCACGCTTCGAGCTTGAAGACGGCAAATATATCTGTGGCTGGGAGATAGAGAAGATGTCAAAGTCTATGTATAATGTACAAAATCCCGACGACTTGGTGGAACGATACGGTGCCGACACTCTGCGTCTCTATGAGATGTTTCTCGGTCCTGTGGAGCAAGCCAAGCCCTGGGATACCGGCAGCATAGAGGGTGTATTTCGTTTCCTGAAAAAGTTTTGGAAGCTCTACAAGGTGGAGGACAACGGCTGCACGCTTAGCGATGCCGAGCCTACCAAGGCGGAGTACAAGATATTGCATCAGACTATCAAGAAGATAACTGAAGATATAGAACGCTTCTCGTTCAACACCTCTGTGTCGACCTTTATGATAGCCACCAACGACCTTACGGCGGCAGGGTGCGACAAACGCGCCATAATGGAGCCTATGGCATTGCTGATAGCGCCATTTGCACCTCATATTGCCGAAGAGTTGTGGCATGTCATGGGGCACGAAGATAGCGTTTGTATAGCAGAGTGGCCCAAGTTGGACGAGAGCTATCTGGTAGAAGACACTGTTGCCTATCCCGTGTCGTTCAACGGCAAGACACGCTTCATGCTTCCACTGCCTGCCGCCGCCAATGCCGACGATGCCAAGCAGGCTGTGCTGACAGCTCCCGAAGCTCAGAAATGGCTCGATGGCAAAGAGCCTAAGAAGGTCATCTTTGTGCCAAAAAAGATTATCAACGTTGTTATCTGACAAGACCTCTAATAAAACACTATATATTAAATTACAATCAATGTTAAGCAGACATTTCTTGAGAGCCAAGGTGCTGCAGGCTCTCTATTCGGCAAAGACCACGGGTGCTCATCGCGACGCCGTGTGTAGGAAATTTGACTTTCAGATAGACCGTCTTAACGAGCTGGCGGTGCGCCAGATTGCTACCCTTACTTATTTCATCACCGCTGCCAAGGTCGTTATCGAGGAGGGAATGCACAAGTACCAGCCTACTGAGGAGGAGCTTAACCCGTCGTATCGCTTTGTTGATAATGACTTTCTCCGCCGTCTTGCCGACAACTTCGACTACAAGCGTTATATAGAAGAGTATCATATAGACTGGTCGGCATATATCGACACCTTCAAGCACCTCTTTATAGTCTTTCGCGACTATGATGTCTACAAGAACTATATGGCGGCAGAGACTACCAGTTTCGATGCCGACAAGAAGATGGCGCTGGCGGCTTTCAAGTATTTGATGAACGACGAGACGGTACGCGAGCTGTTTGTCTATCGCAGCCTGTTGTGGGAAGACGACTTCGACCAGATAGCCCAGTATGTGTTTATGCTGCTGCGCTCTTATAACGACAACTTCTCGGAGAGCAGTCCGCTATATAAGATGAACGACCTTGTGGTTGACTCCGACCGCGAGGCTATGGACTTTGCTCGTCATCTGCTGTCGTATGCCCTCGACGACTACGAGTCTGATATAGAGATAATAAAGCAACATCTGAAAGGGTGGGAGTTTGACCGCGTTGCGCTGATGGACATCTTGCTGCTGGTGATGGCTTTCACCGAGTTTATGCACTGCGAGACTATACCTGAACGCGTAACGATAGACGAGTATATAGAGCTTTCACGCGAATTTAGCACCGATCGTAGCCACCTCTTTATCAACGGCATACTCGATAAGGTGCTGATACGTCTGCGTGTAGACGGCAAGGTGGTGAAGACAGGACGTGGCCTCTACGACCCGTCGCTTGGCAACGAGGACGAAGAGCAAACTCAAGAATAAAGTGCATTACAAGTTCTAAAAATTATGGCAAATATGAAATATATAGTTCTTTGTATAGTCTTGTGCATGTCGTTGTGCTGCATGTCGTGTCATAACGACAAGAGCGACGTGGATCTGATAAACAATCCCAATAGTGCGTCTGGCTACGACAGCACAGTTTCTCTGCCTCGTATGGTGTTTGACTGCGAGCAGCACGATTTTGGCCGTCTTACTGCTGGCGAGAGCATCTCGTATAGTTTTCATTTTTGCAACAAGGGCACTTCCGACCTTGTCATCTCGTCGTGCGAGGCGTCGTGTGGCTGTACGGTGGCCAACTACCCCAAGAATCGCATAGCGCCTGGTGAGGATGGCTATATCACTGTTACCTTTGCCTCGGCAGGCAAGAGTGGACAGCAGGTGCAGGAGGTTACGGTGAGCAGCAATGCACAGCCGTCGCGTCAGAAACTGCGTATCATAGCGCAGGTGCAGTAATCATAAAACAGCTATTAATCTTAAACAAAATTTTATAACTATGAACATTCTTTTCCTTCTTCTTCAAGCACAAGGTGGTGCTCCACAAGGTGGCGGCAGCGGTACGCTAATCTGGATGATTATTTTCTTTGTGGTCATCTGGTTTTTGATGATGCGTCCGCAGCAAAAGAAAGCCAAAGAGGAACGCAAGTTCCGTGAGTCGCTGACCAAAGGCACCAAGGTTCTGTTCTCTGGTGGCATACACGGCGAGGTGGCATCGGTTGATGCAACTACAGTGGATGTAAAGGTCGGCAACGGCGTGATACTTACAGTGGAGAAATCTATGGTGCAGCCTGATGCAAGAGGCGAGGCTCCTGCCAACGACAATAAAGATACCCAAGAGCAGAAAAAAGAGCCCGTTAAAGAGCAGAAGGATGTTGTCAAGGAACAAAAAGAGATTGTCAAGGAGCAGAAAGACGAGGTTAGGTAAAACAGGTTGTCGCTTTGGATTTTCGCAATGTTATAAAGAGGCAGAAGCCCTTCTGGATAGTCCTGTTGATTACAGTAGTGCTGTGGTGCATCACAGTCATGTCGGAGCACCACAGGTACGATAATGTTGTAACCATAAGGTGGGAGGGGTACGACACAGTGCGCTATCTTATGAGTTCGGCAGACACGGTGTTGAGGTTCTCTATCGAGTCGAATGGCTTCAATGCTATGGGCAGGCAGTATGTGCTGAAGCACAACAGACTGGTACTGCATGCATGTTCTGACACTTCGTATACGGTGGCTGATTGTTTCAGTCAGATACAGAGCCAACTCGCCATGCACGGTGCTTACGATATGCAGTCGATGCAAGATAGTGTGTGTCTGCGTCTTGAAGAGCGTAAGCGCAAGGCTTTCTGCCCACAGCTGCGCAACGTGGAGTTTACTTTCGTCAGCCCATACGGATTGCGAGGTGTGCCGGTGCTTAAGCCCGACACGGTGTTGCTTTACGGCAGCGCCGCCTCGTTGGCTAAGATTAGCATGATAAGCACTCAGCCCGTTAAGATAAACAATATTAGCGAGTCGTCGACAGTAGATATACCTCTCGACCCAGTGTGGAGACAATACCCCGACCTGCGTCCTTCGGTGTCGTCGGTGTCGCTGTATGTTCCTACCGAGCGCTATGTGGAGCGTACCTTTATGCTGCCTGTAGAGGTGCAGAACAGCACTTCCAAACAGATAAGACTCTATCCAGAGCAGGTAGAGGCAACCTTCTGGGTGCCTCAGTCGCGTGCTATGGAATTGATGGCAAATGAGATACATTTGGCTGTCAACTATAATGTATTGCAGCATGGCGATGAGCAGATGGCGGTGCATGTGGTCAGTTTTCCCGATTATGCTCGTGTCAAGCAGTTGCAGCCGGCAGAAGTGTCGTTTGTCGTTATTCAATAGAGAGTGTATGGCAAGGCGTGTAGGGTTGACGGGTGGCATAGGCGTTGGCAAGACAACAGTTGCTGCATGTTTCAGACAGTTGGGTGTGCCATGCTTTATATGCGACGAAGTGGCAAAAAGCTATTATGCCGATGACGTCTTTCTTGCCGAGATGCAGCAGGCTTTGGGCGTCAGGATTGTAGACGACAGCGGAAGATTGGACAAGGAGGCTATGCGGCGGTGCGTGTTTCATGATGTAGAGAAAAATGCTATTGTCAATCATCTTGTACACCCCAAAGTGATGGCAGACTTCGATGCATTTTGTACCCAGCATGCCGGCAAGCCATACGTCTTGTTTGAGTCTGCAATACTTTATGAGCATCAGCTCGACAAGCTTATGGATGCTGTGGTATGTGTATATGTCTCCAAGGCGGAGCGCATGTCAAGGTTGCATGTACGCGAACAAAGCAGTCGTGAGATGATAGAGCGGCAGATGGCTATGCAGTGGCAGGCGGAAGAGAAGATGATGCGTGCCGATTATGTGGTGCTGAACTACGAGGGCAATCCTCGTATGCGTCAGGTGGAGCATATCCACAGTCTGCTGTGCGGTATATGAAAAGAGAGTTATATGGTTAAATAATAAAATAATTCATTTTGAAACGGTTAGCGATTTTTATTGTACTTGTGTGTTGTGTGGCGTCTTCAATGGCTGAACGTCGCAAGTCGCCAACGTTATGGGTCGATTCAGTTATGAATACTCTTACGCTCGAACAACAGTTGGCACAGATGCTTGTTGTACGAGTGCCGTTTAATATGAGCGACACAGATGTAGAACAGTATGCAGCAAAGCTTGAACAATACAAGATAGGCGGAGTGTGCTTCTTTGCAGGCTATAGCGAGCGACAGCTTGAGATTACGCGCATGTTGCAGAGCAAAGCCTCCATACCTCTTATGGTGTGTATAGATGCTGAATGGGGCTTGGGTATGAGGCTTAAAGACGCCTTTTCTTTTCCTCGTCAGGCGTATTTCGATTCTATGCCCGACTATGCCGACACCTTGCTGTACTATGTAGGACGAGAGATTGGCCGTCAGTGCAGGATGATGGGCATACATGTCAATTTCGCACCTGTTGTCGACGTCAATTCCAATCCTCT
>JAZRVD010000155.1:0-6147 GCA_045598945.1 Bacteroidales bacterium
TTATATAAACCGCTTTTTTCAAAAGCATTTATAGCCCTTATCACACCTTTTTCTACAGTAACCCTATATGCGGCAAACAATATATATTTTTGTTTTTCTTTTTTATATACAGATTCACTTGCAGAACGAACAGCATCATGAATGACATAAGTCTTGTTTTGCGGTAATTGGTGATACTCAGCAACAGGATATGATATAGAAATAATTGCATCTGCCTTATATACTTTACGACGAAGGGAGTCTATTCCACCATATATATTAAAATGTAAATCTTTGTCAATATACTCCCTAACATGCCAAACATGCTTTGCATGAAATACTAACGAAATCATCCCGCCAATTGAACAAACACTCGCATTTGAATGTACAATATCCACATTTCTATGTTTCAATACTCGTTTTACAAAGAGGACAAAGCCCAAATCTTTGCGAAACTTTTTTATAACATGCCACCTCCATGGTCTAATAATTACATCCAGAAACTTATTTTTTTGAAAGATGTGCAATAGGACAAAAGGATAGACATAACACTCTACCCCATGCTGACGAAAAAAATCTACAGCCTTGCCATCATTATGAAAAAAAACTATTGGTTGAACATAATCTTTCACCGATTCTATCAAATTATATAATGAAGCTGTAGCCCCACCCATCATTTCATCGGTAGCTAAATAAATAACACTAATACCCTTGTCCATTACTAATTTTTATATATTTCTTCGTAAAAAATCTAATGAACTTTGTCTCAAGACATCAAGTCTTTCATCAACAGATTTCCAATCCATACTCTTTTTTATTATTTCCAATTCATTTTCACCATCCCATATACATCCATCCAAACCTAAATAGTATAACATATCTGTTGTTCTATTATTACACTCTGAATAACTTCCTTTCAAAGGAGTAAAAATAAATTTTCGATGCAACAATATAGAAAACATTATTCCATGAAAACTGGCTGTAACAACCAAGTCGGCATTATAAACCGTTTCTATCCACTTTGATATTGTTGGATAAATATAGTTAACCTCTTCAAACAGTCTTCTTGCAGATATATACCCGCTCGAAGTAGTTACAACAACAGGAATGTTTTTCCTTTTTGCATAATCACAAATAAAAGTAAACGGAACATCCTCTTTTGAATCATAATTAAGACTATATATAAAAACGCTCCCTTTATTTTTTTTCAATCTAAATCTTGAAACGTAATCCTCTTCCCGCAACAACATTGATGGATCTAACACATTTTCCGCATCAAATCCAACGCCATTACATATCTTTATTGCAGATTGTTCCCTAACAGATATAGCATCAAACGAATTCAAAAATAAACGCAGATCCTCTTTCAACTCATCCGGATAATCATCATGTGCAATACTTGGGGCATAGGCAATACGTTTTACCGACTTGCTTCCAAATTGCAAAAAATACACCTTTAAGTCTTCATACAATTTATCGAAACCCCACACTTGATCACTACCTGTTATATATACATCCGCCTGAGGTGTACATTTTTCTATATCAGCAAGACTACCATATACCTTAAATGTTTTACTTATGTTAAGCAAACGGAATAACGGAAATCGTCTTTTAATGACATTAGCAAAATTTCTTCTATTATATTTCGACCTTATTTCTCTAACCAGCCAGTGTTTGCAATACTTCAAACCTGAACACTTCTTGATAGGATACAAATTCATTTTATATCTAATCAAAAAGGGAGTATGTCCCATTTGCCTTAACACTTGCTGTAAAGCCCAGCACTGCAACTGCTGACCATAATTGTCATTTGAGTTCCAAAAAGTTACAATACCTATTTTTTTCTTGTTATTCTTCATTCAAAAAAGCTCTTTATTTTCAATAGCACTCCGTAACACCAACGAGCCGTCATATAACAACATAACTTCAACATGGATGGAATTGGATAATTTATTCTCTTTGCATAATCCAATATATCTTTATAAAACACATCGCCTTTTGATTGTTTTTTACATTCATACCAATATCTTAACCTATGTTTTTTATAAAAATCCACATCAAAAAGACCAGAAAATTCCTCTAATCTTCCCAACACATCAAGTCCTAACAATGTTCTTACACACTTTGAACATCTACTACAATTATCAATCTTTACCCCCCCCCTCCCAATGATTTACACAAACATTCAAATATTGTTTAGATAATTCAAAATCAACCACCTTCTGTGTTTTTTCCATTCTGGTATACTGAGCTCCGTCTGTAACTATCTCCATTCCCTCTGTACTCAATAAAGGATTTAGATAAGCCTCTGCAACACTCGTCAAATCAACAACATTTTTATCTATACAACATGTCATCCACTCTTTATATGCATGAGCACTGGAAAGATACCAAAAAGAAAAATGACGCTGGAACAACAGAATCGCAGCAGCTCTACAAAAGCTACCGGCATCATACTCCCATTTATCAACATAAAAATCGAAAAGATTGGAATCAACAGGGACATACGGCAAACCATATCTTACTGGAAAAGATTTCAGATATTCATATCTATTATGAAACACAGAACGTGCGTGTTCTCCGCCGCCTCCATGCGAGCCGACATTGAAAAAAAACAAAGCTGATATTTTTAAAACATCATGCTCTTCCTTTTCATATCTATCAATAAACGTACAGAGAGAATCGACACCTGCAGAAAAACCTGTTGCTGCATAATGCCCTTCCTTTTTTGCCTCTGCAAATCCTTCAACCTTTATATTTACACAATTCATATACTCCCTATATGCTGTAACTATAGACAGTACATAATGTGTGAAATTATCATATAATTTTCGAGAGACACAACCTTTGATTTCGATAGGCTCCTTGTAATACATTGCTGGATATAAAGCTGCAACAAGAAAAGCATCATACACATCATCAGACAACCAACTCTCATATTTTGTTGGTACAGAAAACCACAACTTATTATTTGATGTATATCCAGCATCGACATCTACTATTATATAGCTTAAATCAACTCTTCGCTCTATATGTAAATTAGATATCTTCATTTTTTTCTCTATCAAAAATTGTTAAACACAGACAAATATCCAAAATATATATGAAGGAACACAATTACATGATTTTTTTACAAAGAAGCAATAACTTGCGTTTTATTTTATCGAAAACTGATATGGATAAGCAAAAATCAATCAACTTTATACAATTTAATTCATTTACAAATAAAAAAAACAAATTTCTTCTTTTATGCTGCGGAATGTACTCCACAAATGCACCATTTCCGACGACATCATCTTCTGACAACTCCGCAACTTTTATTTCACAACCAAAACCATCAAACAAAGTTATATACTTATTATTATAAGCAACAACTAAACCACATCCTTTATTATCATTTTCTATTTTATTATTACAAAAATCAATACCCCAATTATCGCCCAAAACAATATCAGCCCCAGAACATCCGTTTTTATACATACATCTCCGACAAGACGGTCGCTCTATCAAAGAACTTATAAATGCTCTCATATATGGAACTTTCATAGCATCGTTAGTATAAATATCTCCATTTTTAAATTTAATCGTAAAACTATAATTTTTCCACCCTGTAGATTTGTCTCTAAATTTTATATCAGAAATACCACGTCCTTTTGAAATATCATTCAAGAACCAAGTCCAAACGAGAGGACTTGGAACACCATGACAAGCACAAGCAACAGTTAAAAGATTAGAATAATCTTTATTAATATAATGTTTTAATCCAGCTATTTGACATGGTGTTCCTGAAAAGAGAACATCCCGCCCTTCATCAAGAAACTTTTTACATTGTTTATATGTATCACCAACATAAGCTTGAACATATTTACTACCACGAAAACTTGCAAGACCATGTATACTTTCAGTATAATCAAGGATCACTTGCCAATCCTCGTCAAATCGTGCGCCAAAAACGATACCTCCATGGTTTATTACATTTTCCGCAAGTAAAGTAAATATTCCTCCAGATGAAGATTGACTACGTACTTCATCATCTTTATTAAAAGCAGCAAGAATTTTTTTAGGCTCTATTCTATTATAAGGATTGAACATAGGACATACCTTTTCACACAAGTGACAATTTATACAATCCTTTTTTTTCACATAAGGATATAAAAAACCTTCATTATCTTTTTTTAGCTCAATACATTTTTGGGGACAGACTTGCACACAAGCCGAACAGCCACAACAATTATATTTACTTTTAATTTGAATCATATTCCTCAACACAACACTCAATAACATTTTTCATTTCCACAATTTCATTACTTTTTCTATTATTGGCGCCATGTCGTAGTATTTGTATTCGGCAAGGCGACCGCCGAAGATGACGTCTTTTTCGTCATTGGCAAGAGCCCTATAACGGTCGGCGAGAGCGTTGTTCTTGTCGTCATTAACGGGATAGAACATCTCCATGCCAGCACGGTACTCTACACTATACTCTTCGCTAACTACAGTTTTGGGAATGTCATACACGCTGTCGCCAAACATCTCGAAGTGCTTGTGCTCTATCACCCGTGTATACGGGACATCATGGCTGGTGTAATTGACAACCGCATTGCCTTGATAGTTTGCTACATTCTCTATGCGTGTCTTGAACGAGACAGTCCTCCAATCGAGGCGACCATACCTATAACCAAAATACTCATCTAACGGGCCAGTGTAGACAAGCTTGTCGGCCATGCTGCGCCATGTGTCGCAATAAGATGAGAAGAAGTCAGTACCCATCTGCGTCTCCACACCATCGAGAAGTTCGTCTATCAACTTGTTATAACCGCCTATAGGTATGCCTTGATAGGTGTCGTTGAAATAATTGTTGTCGAAGACATATCGCACCGGCAGGCGCTTGATAATAAAAGCAGGCAGATCCTTGCAGCTCCTGCCCCACTGCTTCTCGGTATACTCCTTTATCAACGTGTAGAAAACGTCCTTACCCACAAGACACAACGCCTGCTCCTCAAGGTTGGCGGGCTCTCTGCCGTTCAAAGCGTCAAGGGCTTCAGCCTTCTGCTCGTCTATACGTCGCATCGCCTCTGCCGGCGTATGCACATCGCACCACATCTGGCAGAAGGTGTTCATGTTGAAAGGAAGATTGAAGAGCCGCCCGTTGTAGTTGGCTACAGGCGAATTAGTATAGCGATTAAACTCCACAATGCCGTTGACGAAGTCCCACACCGCTTTGTTGCTGGTATGAAAGATATGTGCGCCATATTTATGCACATTTATCCCTTCTATATTCTCGCAATATACGTTGCCGCCAGGATGTTCACGACGGTCTATGACCAAGCAACGACAGCCTGCCTTGCGTGCAAAATAGGCGAAGACGGCGCCAAACAAGCCCGAGCCTACAATAAGATAGTCATATTTCTTGTCAGAAGACATGATAGAGCTTTTTGATTACCATACCGACAAATTATTTGCAAAGGTACGATTTTTTATGTACCTGAACAAAAAGAATAATCACGCTTGTTTCATCTACAGGAATAACCGTCCACACATGCCAAGCAACATTCGTTCAACAAAGCCGACAAGATTAGGTATTATAAAGTTCAACATAGTGTCCACCAACCTTATAACCTCACCTTTTTCTGCAAATAAATCAAGGTAACACACACAAAAAAACCAAGATTGAATGAAACAACCTTGGTCAATTTTTTTTTGCAGCAAAAAAAAGGAAAGCCACTAAATATTAAGCTTCCTCGATAGCGCCGACAGGGCAGACGCTTGCGCAAGTGCCACAAGAAGCACATTTTTCAGGGTCAATCTGCATGTGAGCATCACCCATAGAGATGGCACCCATTGGGCATTCGCCTTGGCAAGTACCACAAGCGACACAGTTGTCAGTAATTTTGTAAGCCATTGTATAAAAGGTTTTATTGGTTTTGAAAAGTTTTGCAAAGATACACTTAATTTTCAAAACAAACAAAAAAAACAGAACATCGGCATAGACCGAGCCATAAACACATAGGCAAAACGACGAAAGACAGCCAAAGAAGAGAAAGAAAAACAATAAAAAACAGCATAAAACGTTAATAGAACATAAACAAACAAAAACGAAGAACAATGTCAATAGTCAACACACTAAAGCCAGCTAATGTATGGCACTATTTTGATGAAATATTGCAAATA
>JAZRVD010000156.1:0-2849 GCA_045598945.1 Bacteroidales bacterium
TGGAAGCATTGGCGGCATGGAAAGCGTAAGGCACCGAGAGGAGGCGCTGATAGCTGGTGAAAGCGAAGGACTCGCCACCATTGAGGGAGATTTTGCAGCCAATGTAATAGATGCCATTGGTCCAATCGACCTGGTCTAAATGGACGCGAGGCTCGGTGATGGTAAGTCCGGAGCCGAACTTGACAGCGATAAGGCCGTTGGCATCGGTGGTTTGAGGAGAAGACTCCTTGTAGATCTCAAGGCCATCGATAGGATTGTCAACCTCATTGTAACACTTGACAATGGAGAGCTGAAGGAAGACCTGAGTATTGGAGAGGATACGGTTGTCCGAGTTGCGGACAACAGCCTGATAGCTGATACCCAGAGGTACCGAAGACTGAGCAACGACAGTGCCAAAGAGCAGCATTGCAAAGCACAAAGTGAAAAACGATAGTATACGTTTCATGTTATTTGAATGTTTTGATTAATTAAAATACATTAATAAATGACAGACACACGCTTGGCGGCGGCAGAGCCTACACCGATGTTGTAGGCGAGGTGTATGCCAAGGTTGAAAAGCCTGTAGGAGTCGACCAACGAGGACTGCATAGGAGCGACAGCGAGAGGCACGCCATGCGAGTAGCCGACAAGAGGCTCGCAGATGGACTGGACATCACCCTTGTTGAGAGAGTAGTTGAAATAAAATCCCAGAGAAATCATATTGCGAGCGTCGAGATGGAACTTGACACCTAAGTCGAGGGCGAACATCCAGAAAAGCGAGGTGTTGAAGTCGCTAACATTATAGTCGTCCGTGATGGAGGCAAGCACCGGGCCGTCGAGCGAGCGCTTGAGGTCGATGTCGATATCGTCAAAGCCAAGGACCTTCATGCTGACATCGTCGTAGGAAAACGAGCCGTGCGTGGCAAAAGGTATGGCGAGAGCGAGGCCAGCATTGGCATAGAAACTACCAGCGACAAAAGAGAGCTGGAGAGGTATGCGAAGGAGACCCATGGTGTGGTCGTCGGTTACCTTGTCGGCATATAACGACATCTGTGCATCGACAGGACGAACATCTTCGCCTTTGAGGATATTGACGTCGCCATGCAGCATGGTCTCGAATTCGCTGAGGGTGTTTTTAGACATCATATAACCGACGCCTAAGCCAGAAGACAAGCCGAAATGCTCGCCCAGCCAATAGGTGTAGCCAGCGCCCAAGAGGATGTTGGAGCCCATACGGTTGGACCACTGAGCAGAGCCATCGTAAGGTAGGGAGCCTAAGCCAAGGAGGTCGATGTTCAACGCCACCTCGTGCCGACGCATGTAGCCACTCCAGGCACGCTCTTGAGCGAAGAGCGAGGAGGAGCCCCAGCTAAGGAGGAATAGCGAGAGACAAAAATACTTTATAAAAGAATGTTTCATAGTAAACAAAAGGGGATAAGGTTATCGAACAATAAGCTTGCGGGTTTCGATTCTACCATCAGAGAGTGAGATATGGACACTATAAACACCTGAGGGGAAAGAGACAGCGATGCTGTTGCGTTCATGAACAGGGCTTTCATAGACCCTGCGGCCCTGAAGGTCGTAGATGGTCATAGTGGCGTCGTGAAGAAGAGCATAGTCGACATCGACAGAAAGGTTCAACGTCCTACCAGAATAGACAGGGTTGGGCGACATGGAGAAGCTGAAAGGAGAGTCGACATCACCAATACCAGCAGAGCCGAAGCAGATGGTGTTGCTACGCACCCAATTGGTGTCGTCTTCAGAGAGCAAGACTTCGAGGTGATAACAGCCGTTCAGGCGACCACCATCCATAGGCTGATAGGAGGCCTCTTGTGGGTCGGAATTGACGGCTTTGCCTGTTGCCTCAGAAATCCACTTATAAGCATAATAGTAGACCTCTTTGCCATCAACAGTACGATGAGGACAGACAAGAGCCATGTCCTCGTAAGAGTAGATGGTAGGCAGAGGCTGGTCGTGGACAAGGACAAGATGCAGCTGGACGATACTGTCGCAGCCGAGAGCGTTGGAGAGAGTGTCGTTGTAGACGCCCGACTCCTCGATGTTGCGCCCTGCCCAGGCATAGAGGTTTTCGGCCTGGTCGTGGATCTGAGTAATGCTGGCAGGCTTGACGGTAAGCTCCATGTAAACGATAGAGTCGCAGCCGTTGCCATTAACGCCCTGGAAGGTCTCGTAGAAGGTGCCTGGCTCGACGGAGGAGACCTTGGTGAACCCACCCTTGTCGAACGTGGCGCCTTGACAGACAACGGGTCTAACAGTATCGAAAGAAGGGATACAGAAGACCTGCTGGAAACCAGCATTCATGGCTTGGCCGGTGCCTTTGATCGGAGCATACGCCGCCTGCCCAACGGTGTAGCTCACCCTGATGCCTCCCTTGGCTTCGGAGGCTCCTGCCGTTGCTACCACACTCAAGGTCTTCCTATCATTTTGGGCAGAGACCTGCGAGCAGAAGGTGATAAGAAGCAACATGGCAAGGAAATAAAAAATCCTATTCATATAAATTAAATAAAGAATTAAGTGACATTGGAAAAGAAGATGATAGACATAACTTTAACTATTAAAAAGCATGCAAAATTAATACATTGGTCTGTAATAGGCGTAAAAAAGAATTAAAAGATATGAACATCTTTTGAAAAATGACTATAGTTATTTATACGCAAAATTAAAAAAAAAGTAACAAAATTTGAATATTTTTTTTTGCTATACGGGTGAATTACTTTAGATTGAAGTGAGAGGGCTTCGCATTTTGCATCAAGGGGCTTCGCCCCTATAACCCTACTTACTTTCTCTTTCTGCTCTTTTTAGGGGCTTTGCCATTTTGCTCCACATTGTCTCTTTTTAGGGGCTTCGCC
>JAZRVD010000157.1:0-26186 GCA_045598945.1 Bacteroidales bacterium
GTTACGTACAATCATAGGTATGCAGCTGGTCTCGTCGAGCACCATGATGCTGCCTGCACCCATGATGACACCAGCCTCTTGAAGCATGGCGTAGTCGATAGGCATATCGAGGTGCGACTCGTTGAGGAAGCCACCTGTAGAGCCGCCGATGAGAGCCGCCTTGAATGTTGACTTGCCTTTCAGGCCACCGCCTATCTCAAATATTATCTCGCGCAGAGTAGTGCCGAAAGGCACCTCTATAAGGCCTTCATTCTTGACGCATCCCGACAAAGAGAAAATCTTGGTACCATGACTGTTGACCGTGCCTATGCCTTTGTACCATTCAGCGCCACGAGCCACGATATGCGCCACGGTAGCATAGGTCTCTATATTGTTGACTATGGTAGGCATGCCCTTGTAGCCCTTTTGAGCAGGGTAAGGCGTCTTGACCTGCGGCTCGCAACGGCTGCCTTGCAGATATTGTATCAGGGCTGTCTCTTCGCCACCCACAAAGGCGCCCATGCCATAACGTATGTCGAGGTTGAAAGAGAAAGATGAGCCAAGAATGCCTTCGCCAAGAAGTCCCTCTTGACGAGCCTCATCGATAGCCGAGCGCATACGTTCCACCATAGGTGCGTTGGCTGAGCGGAAGTAGACGATGCCTCGAGAGGCTTGCACTGCATAGGCACAGAGAGCCATGCCCTCGATAACAGCATGTGCGTCGTGATCGCCTTCGCCAGCATTGCATATAATGGTGCGGCTCTCTGCCTGCACGCCAGCACACACCTCCCACTTAAGGCCAGTAAGGTAGCCTGCACCGCCACGACCGCGCAGTTCTGCGTCTTTGACCATGTCTACCACCTGCTTAGGTTGCAGATGATGCAGTGCCTTGTCGAGTGCAGCGTACACACCAGCACCAAGTGCGGATACGATATCGTTCTTGGTGTCATCCGTCTCTACGCGCAGAGTCATGCGCTGCTGTTTGCCGTCTTCTTCTATCTTGCGTGCTGCTGAAGAGGTGATAGCAAGACCCTCAATAGGCTTGCCTGTGGCGACATGCTCGTCGAGGATACGCTTAGCCATGTCCTCGTCGACATGCTGATAGCACACATAGCCTGGCATGACTCTCACCACAGCGCCATTGTTACAAGAGGTCTGACAACGAGAAGCCACCACCTGCACATTCATGCCCTTTTGGGCAATGAGATTGTTGAAAATGTCGAGGATTTGTTGTCCGTCGGCAGCCTGGCATTGCGTACCGCCACAGACAAAAATGTACGTTTTGTGTTTTGCCATATCTATTACTAACTATTCAATAGAATTATTTTTTTGTCGTTTTGTTGAGATAATACACTGCTCAAAGAGATGTTATGTTTTACTAAAACATTATATATCAACACTATGAAAAAAACCTATATAAAACATGCAATAATGCAAAGATACAAAGATGATTGGACTATTGCACATCTATTTATCAACCATTGAAATAATTGTACAAATAATAGAGTCCATAGCCATATAAAACACAAGGCATATTGCAAAAATATTGTACCTTTGCAAATTTATTACGGGCTGCACCGACAACCCTTTGTAAAACATCAAACAACAAAATATGGATAAAATAAGTTACGCTCTGGGCTTGAACATTGGACAACAGCTGAAGAGCATGGGCTTGAAAGATAGCCTTGCAGTCGACGACTTTGCCGTAGCTGTAAAAGACATTCTATGTGGCAACAAGCCCCAGATGGAGCTTGCCGAAGTGAACAACATTCTTACGGCTTTCTTTGCCGAAGTCGAAGAGAGGCAGAAGAAAGCCGCACTTGCCGACGGCGAGAAATTTCTAAAGGAGAACGGCAAGCGAACCGAGGTTACCACCACCTCCAGCGGCTTGCAGTACGAGGTGCTGAAAGAGGGCGACGGTCGCCAGCCAAAGGCCTCCGACACAGTGCGCTGCCACTACCAAGGCACACTTATCGACGGCACTGTGTTCGACTCGTCGTATCAACGTGGCGAGCCATGCGAGTTTGGTCTTCGCCAAGTGATAGCAGGCTGGACGGAGGGCGTACAGCTGATGAAAGAAGGTGCCAAATACCGTTTCTACATCCCCCACAACCTTGCCTACGGAGAAAGAGGCGCCGGCGATGCCATACCACCATTCTCGGCATTGATATTCGATGTAGAGCTCATCAAGGTACTATAACTCACAACACCTATAATATAAAACACGAAAAGGATGTATCAACCGATACATCCTTTTCGTGTTTTATAGGCTAACAATACAACGGGCTAATGACGTTTCACCCAACTGCGGCCACCATTGGTAGAGGCGTACAGTCCTTTAGAGGTAGTGGCGAGTACCTCTTTGCCATTGCACGCAATAGATTGGAAAATGCCATAGAAGGTGCCCGTATAGCGCGACACCCAGCTGCGGCCACCATTGGCGGAGGCTTACACACCCTTGCTTGTTACAGCCAAGATTTCATTGCCCGACACCGCAAGATCGACAAAGATGCCATAGAACGAACCTGTATAGCGTGACACCCAGCTACGACCGCCATTGGTAGAGCCTTCGATAGTATTCTTCTCAAAATTAATACGTATCAAATCATTACCCTGCGTAACAATATTCGACGCCGACAGGACAGTCATAGCAGCAATGAGAAATATAGCAAGAAAGATTTTTTTCATATCTCTTGTCAGTTATTTTATATTGCGCAAGCCAACCCATGCGGTACGATACGATGCCGCGCTACCATTAGGCACGGAGACGGAGACCTCGCTTGGCACGCCGCTGAAAGCGCCGCGTTCGGCATGTGGCGCCGTGGTACCATGAGCCGTTATCTTGCTCAAAGCGGTGCATCCCATAAAGGCACGTTCCTCTATCTCTTTAACCGAAGCTGGTATCACCACCGATGCAAGCGAGGTGCAGCCCATAAACATTTCTTCGCCTATCTCTTCAATGCCGTTGGGCAGAGTAATAGTCTTGATAGACGTACAGCCACGAAAAGCACGACTCTCTATCTCCTTTATAGTGTGAGGCATATTGATGGTAACCAGTGCCGTACAATCCATAAAAGCCTCATCTTCGATTTCAGTAACCGAATTGGGCAACGACACGCCTGTAAGATTGGTGCAGTTGGCGAAGCCACGTTCCTCGATAGCCGTAACAGTATAGATCTTGCCCTTATAGGTAACAGTAGACGGTATCACCAGATGACCATCAGGTCTCCCTTGCCGTTTGACGCTGACAGTAGGCGAGTCGTCGTCGATAATACATATAATCTGCTGGCCAGAGGTGGCCTGGGTCTGAAACTTCTGCGCACATACCGGCATCATCATCGACACGACGAAAGCAAAAATAAAAGCGTACTTTGTCATCAATAAAAAAGATGTTTAACATTATAACAAAACATGTCGCCAGTTCTCACTGGCGACATAACTACAGTCATTAAATACACGTATAACCGCCATCTACAGGCAGGGCCACGCCATTGACATAGCTGCTGGCCGGCGAGGCGAGGAAGAGAGCAGCGGTGTCCAGCTCGCCCTCTTTGCCGTAGCGCTCCATAGGTATGGCACCCTTGGCGTACTGCGAGAACCACTCAGTTTCGAGCGTTTCCTTGGTAAGCGGTGTCATAAAATAGCCCGGGCAGATACTGTTGACGGTTATACCATCCTTGCCCCATTCGGCAGCAAGAGCGCGAGACATATTCACCACACCACCCTTGGCGGCATGATAAGGAGTGGATGGGGCTATCTTGTTGCCCACCAAGCCATACATGCTGGCAATGTTGATAATCCTGCCATACTTGGCAGGCAGCATGGCGTGCTTCACCACAGCGCGAGCCACCTTGAAAGAGCCGAAAAGGTCGACCTTAAGCTCATTATCGAACTGCTCGTCGGTCAAATCCACCGAAGGGGCAATAGCACCAGTGCCAGCGTTGTTGATAAGGACATCAATCCTGCCAAAGCGTTCGAGAGTCTGCTTGACGGTAGCCTCCACCTGGTCGGTATCAGTAACATCGCAGCGCAAAGGGAGTGTCTCTACGCCAAACTTTTCGACAATCAT
The DNA here is from genome assembly GCA_045598945.1 of Bacteroidales bacterium. GTDB lineage: Bacteria > Bacteroidota > Bacteroidia > Bacteroidales > P3 > Colimorpha. The sequence goes on from JAZRVD010000157.1 coordinate 4,049, forward strand.
AGCGGCAACCTCCTGCACCATCTCAAGACGACGAGCGATAGGAACTATGTTGCACCCCTGATTGGCAAGAGCACAAGCCATCTGTACACCCAAGCCAGTGCTACAGCCAGTAACGATAGCCACCTGACCTTTAAGATCAAAATAATTTTTCATAACAAATAATTTTTAATTTCAAATATGACTGCAAAGTTAAAAATAATATTTGTATTCTCTAATATTTTTTTGAAACAAAAGCAAAAAACATTGTTTTTCTCTTACTACGTTCTATCTTTGATAAAAACACATAACAACATACTTGACGACTATTTCCAATCATTGACTGTCAACTTATACCACAACTTGCAACTTGTCTTTTCCAAAAAAAAGTTGACTCACAAAATCAACACTTCTGCTAAAAAACTTATAGAACTTGGAGGAAAGTTGAAAAAAACTTTGATAGAACAAGAGTAATACATATTATACGCCATCGATTTTAACAAACAAAAAAAACAAACACTAATAACGTGCAACGACAGCCGAAAAAAACGAGGACTCTTGCAGAGTCCTCCACTTTTTTTTATCCATTGTTTTTTTATATGTACTTTTGCAAAAAAAATCAGACCATGAAAAAAATCATCTTAACACTCTTTATCTTCGTTGTAGCAACAGCATGCTCCTGCAACGGCAGGAAGGCAAACGACGAACCATTAACATCAAACACACAGCAATATAACAATTACGGACTGCTGAGCGCCATAAAATACAGCAAGTCGGCACTGCTGAAAGCGGACTACGAGCCACGCTACCTCTACCACGAAAATACCATAACGATAGAATGGCCTGTGTCGAGCGACAACATAGACATCAAGCAGCTGCAAGAAGCCATACTACAAAAGTTTGAGATTGACGACAGCAATATAGACAGGTATACCGAGCACTGGGCAAAGCACAATTTGCCAAACACGGGACTTGGCTACACATTAGTTGACCACAGAGATTATACCAAAGATGGCGAACAAGAGGCATTTTGGGAAGACGACGACACCACCATTTTCATCCCATACGACGACACCGACCACTCCATAACCATAGAATACGCCGGCACAGACACCATAAAGAAAATCATCACCTTCAATCTATACAAGGAGGCGTATAGCGGCTGTGGAATGGGTGCATGTGTAATCATAACCAAAGACTTCCTAATCTACGACTACAACAGAAACAAGAGCATAGTGCTTAGCGACATTGTTGCCGACACAGCCATGGCACTCGTAGAACTACAGCAGCACCCTATTTACAATGACATTTATGACTGTATAACCGATAAGCCAGAACGCTTACCCAAAGAATTCAGAATAGCTGGCGACACACTATTGTTTGCTTTCGACAAGTACGAGATAGGATGCGGTTCTGACGGAAGCCCTGACGTAGGCTTTGACGTTAAACGTCGTCCAAGCCTACTGACAGCATACGGCAGGAAGCTGTTCGGTATAGATTAGCAACATATACAGCAGTGTGCGACACACTTTTGCCTACCATCTGCCTCTGACCGATTAAGAAACATAAGCATAACAACAAAAAAAGCGATAGAAAGGAACTATCGCTTTTTGTTTCGTAGTGGTCTGTGGCAGATTCGAACTGTCGACCTCTTCCGTGTGAAGGAAGCGCTCTAAACCAACTGAGCTAACAGACCATCCCTGTTTGAAAAAAAAGGCGAAGGATATTCGCCTCTTGGTGATCTGTAACAGATTTGAACTGTTGACCTCTTGCCTGTCAAGCAAGCGCTCTAAACCAACTGAGCTAACAGATCATTCTTTACTTTCTCTTAAGTGTTTCCTTCCTTGAAAGCGAGTGCAAAAGTACATATTTTTTTTCGTTCCACCAAATTTATTTTCTTCTTTTCATTCATCACTATTAGTAGCATACTATATTACAATACAATATGCATTGTTTATTTTTTTAATAATTCGTTTTACCTCTCACTATTATAATGTATGCCGACCATAACACACAAGTATTTTGACAAAAAAATTAGAATAAATCAAAAGCGTCTCGACAAATGTATCGAGACGCTTTGCATAGCGAAAAAAAGAAGAAAAGACTATGCCTTAAGGAAAGCGAGCAGCTGTGCCGTCTGCTGCTTGTCAAGTTCCATAACCTGCGAAGCTGGAACAAAACTATGCGGCACATATTCGAGATACTGTACAAGGGCGAAGGTACTGTCTTTCGCTACCACAGCATAGAGCATGGCTGAGCCTGTAGAGACGCTCTGCAATGAGGAAAGACCGCCCATACTACCCGAAGATATGGCCTCGCGGCACTTGGCACGATCGGCAGAGTCGATATAGCGCTGGTATTTTTTCATATCGCTGCCAGTAGGCGTGTATCTATAGTGATACAGCTTGCCGGTGAAGTTTAGCACCAACATAATTAGGGATACAAAGCCAACGATGACCCCAATAGAAAGTAGCGTCATCTGCAAGCCATCGTTTTCTTGCATAGCAAGCGCCACAGCAAACAGTGCCACGGCGACGACAAAAAATACGATATGCAACATAGGATTGTTACGTTTACATTCTATCTTGCCGTCTGTTGCAATATGTTCTTCTATAGTGTTGAAAGTATTTGATTCCATTATATGATATGTTTTGATGTTATTGTTGCTGGCTGAGGTTGAAAATGTCGGAGAGAGGTGTGTAGCACTCATTGCGATACTCTTGCAACTGGACATAGCGAATAGTCTCTGAGTCGTTGCTATACTCTACCAGCACGAGCTGTGGGGCGGTAGACTTTTTGACAGACTGCAGACTTACGATGTCGTGGGACTGCAACGCCGCCATGATATCGTTCTTGGCAGCAGCTGGATAGTAGGTGTGGACCACCTCGAGTAGCTGACGCGATGGCTTGTGGAGCGGGCGATAACGGTCGCCAAAGGTGTAGAAGCACAGAAGGGTGAAGAGGCCAAAGACGCCCATGGCAATAACGCCCAGCAGCAAAGCGTTGAGAGCCGGCGTGATATTGGGGAACTTGACAAAAAATATGAGAGCTATGCCACCCACAGCCGTGAGGATGACAGCCCACCAGAGAGGAAGGAGATGACGTTTGATGCCATCGAGAGAATATATTGATTTTTCGATGTTTTGCATAATATAAAGTTTTTGTAGTATACGATACTATAAGTCCATATAACAATACAGACCAAGTACATTGACATATATTTTTCAAAAATAAAGCCAAGCTGAGCATCAAAGGCTGACGCTTTGATGCAGCTATAAAAGAAAAGAGAATAGCAAAAAAACGAAAAATCAGAGTCGCAACCGGTCTAAGAAATAGACATAGTAGTCGACAGGACGGCGATAGCGTGGTGCTGACGCACTGCAATAGCGAGCGACTACGAGCTCTGGGAGCAGATAAAGCGGTGGAAAAAGATGATACTGCTGATACGGACGTGCCAAAGAATGCGGCACAAGGTTCACCTCGTTGATAAGGACGAGGATGTCTCTCATTCCCACGTCCTGCCACGATGGCAGAGGCAACTCAGCGTTATGGAACAACTCGGTGCCGCTGTCGGTTTCTGCAACACAAAGAGGCTGTGCCAGCAATGGGCTGTTGCCAACAAAAAGCAGAAATATAAACAGCAGATTGAACATGATTAGCAAAATTGACTGATAGGTTGGAAGTTGGTAGAGTCGATAAACATGAGGTCGGTGATTTTGATCTCAGGGATGACAGGCAGTGCCATGAATGATAGCGTCATAAAAGGTGCCTTGAAAGAGCAGCCCAGTTCAAAAGCCTTGCTACGGATAGTCGCATACTCGTCAGCCACCTTGCGAGGCTGGTGCATAGACATCAAGCCTGCCAACGGCAAGGGCATGACAGAGATGTCGTCGCCATCGGCAACACACAAACCGCCCTTGTGTTCCACGAGAGTGTTGATAGCAGCAAGCAGGTCATCGTCGTTGGTGCCGACAGCAATAATATTATGGCTGTCATGGGCGATAGTGGACGCCATAGCACCTTTTTTAAGACCAAAGCCATTGACGAAGGCCACCTGCGGACGACGCTGCACATAACGGTTGAGGACAACGATTTTGAGAATGTCGCGTTGCACATCGCTTACGGCAAACGTTTTCTCTATCTTGGCAGGAAAGATCAGAGCCTTAGTGTATAGAGAGCCGTCGGCAGCTCCGATGACACGAATGTTTTTAGACTGAGCCTTGAGTCTGAGGTCGGAAAGCTGTATAGGCTGCACCTTCCAGTTGTTGATTGGCTCGGCAATACTTGTGCCAGCCTTTACTACACTGACCACGTCGCCCTCTTTGCGGTAGACCTCGCAACCATTAATATAAGTGGCGAGGACATCAAAGTGATTAAGGTCGTTGACGACGACAAAGTCTGCCGAGTCGCCCTCTTGCAGCAGGCCTACAGGCAACTTGTAGTGCCGTACAGGAGTCACACAGGCGGCATAAAGGGTGTTCCAAAGGTCGTTGCCATGATTAATAGAACGACTGACGAGGTCGTTAATATGCCATTGACATAACTCGTCAGGGTAGATGTCGTCGGTACACAGCATCAGCTTGCCACAATACTCGTCGTTGTCGATCAACGGGCTGAGGGTGTCGAAATTGCGAGCCGCGCTACCCTCGCGTATCTGTAATTTCATACCATACTTGAGCCTGCGATGCGCCACATTGATATCAACAACCTCGTGGTCGGTAGTAACGCCAGCCTTTATATAGCTCTTGGCATCGTCGTAGTCGAGGTCTGGTGCATGGCCATCTACGCACTTGCCAGCGGCGAGGGCGTCGCCAATCTTGTTCATAGTCTCCCCGCCATGATGGATGGTTGCGACAAAATTCATCATCTCGGCAAGTCCATAGACATTGTCGCGACCGAGGAGATAGCGCGTATTGCTGGCGTCGAGAAAAGCGCCGTTGCCCTCAAACGGCGAACAAGGCACACACGAAGGTATGCCAAAATGAAAATGAAAGATGCAACGCGCGGCATCTTCCATCATCCACTCTATGCCGTCGAGACCACATACGTTGGCAATCTCGTGAGGATCGGTGATAACAGCCACTGTGCCTTGGCGAACAGCGAGTTGGGCAAAGCCCGACGGTGTGAGCAGAGAAGACTCTATATGAATATGACTATCGATGAAGCCAGGCATAATGTACGGGGCATCCGGTAGCATTGTATTTAGTTGCTTTATCTCATCTATCTTACCGTCAGAAATGACGATCTCGGCAGGATAGATGGCGTGATGTAACACATCAACAAGATTACCTATCATTGTCATTTATTTTACACTTGCAAATAATTTAATAACGACAACACCCGCCTTGTTACAGTCTTTCTATCTCTTCCAACGACAGATTAGTACATTTCATTATTGTTTCATAGTCAATGTTGTTTTGCTTCATTGACCGAGCTGTTTTTAGCACACCTTCTGTCATTCCTTCCTCTCTTCCAATCTCTATACCTTTTTCGAGTTCATACTCTAAGGTATTTTTATAGACTATCACTTTATCCAACTTCCTGTCATAAGACTCTTGTTCCTCCGGGCTCATCTTAAGGTATTCCGAAAAGTCTTGCACCACCTGAAAGATGTCGTTTTGCTGCTGGAAAGGTATTATCGTTGTCATAATATTGACAAAATTACAGTCTTTCTATCTCTTCCAACGACAGATTTGTACATTTCATTATTGTTTCATAGTCAATGTTGTTTTGCTTCATTGACCGAGCTGTTTTTAGCACACCTTCTGTCATCCCTTCCTCTCTTCCTTCCTCCCTTCCTTCCTCTCTTCCAATCTCTATACCTTTTTCGAGTTCATACTCTAAGGTATTTTTATAGACTATCACTTTATCCAACTTCCTGTCATAAGACTCTTGTTCCTCCGGACTCATCTTAAGATATTCCGAAAAGTCTTGCACCATCTGAAAGATGTCGTTTTGCTGCTGGAAAGGTATTGTCGTTGTCATATTGTTTATGTTTGCTAATATGTATAACCATTGATCTAAAGGCGTTGAACATTCCTCCTCTTTCATCTTGCGATAGTCTGGTAGTTCTAACGTAAAGATATTCAACTTGTCGCTAAAGACCTCTCCGTTCTCTTCTACCATCAACTTTATCGTCCTCTTCTTCATCTCAGTCAGGTTGTTGAGGTGGAAGTCCATAATAAAAATGCCGTATATAGGCTTAAGACTGTAGTTCCAATCGTTCTCTCCTTTCTTGCGTTGCGAGACAACCGAATGAGAAAGATAAAACAACATTCTGTCAGTGAAATATTTCTGCTTGCGCTTCTGCATCTCGACCATAAACTCCGACCCGTCGGAGGTGATACACAGCATGTCATAGACTGCGCCCGACAGATATATGTTTTCCGAATCCATCTCCTTATCCAAAAAGGTGAGGTCTATTATCGGAGTTTTAGGCTGTATGACGACATTCAGGAAGTTTATCATCACCTCTTTGATGCCGAAGACGCGCTTGAAGCCGAAATCTGTCAAAAGATCTATATATCGTGGCATATATAAAAGATTTCTGCAAAAATACTTATTTTTTGTGATTGAACAAAGTGTTTTTTGCAAAACAAAGCATTATAGATGCTTACCTGCATCTATAACATGTTGGTTTAATAAAGAAAGGCCAGACCTTACTGCCTGACCTTTCAAAATAAGTATAAACACGAAAGAATTACTTGCGGCTTTCTTCAACACTTTCCTTGATAAGCTGGAAGGTAGCCTCGATATCGTTGTCGAGACCCATGCTGAAACGGATAAGACCTTCGCTCATACCCATCTCCTTCTGGATATCCTCAGGCACCTCGCTGCTGGTGGACTTGCCAGAGTTGGAGAAGAGAGTCTTGAAATAGCCAAGAGAGACGGCAAGATAGCCAACGCCCTTGTTCTGCATGATTTCCATAATCTTGCTGGCCTCTACTGCGGTGCCCATGTCGATAGAAATCATGCCGCCAAAGCCGAAGCCTTCGTTCATCATAGCCTTGAAGAGCTCGTGGTCGGGATGCTCAGGAAGTCCTGGATAGTTGTATTTGAATCCAACCTCTTTAAAACGTTTGGCAAGATACATAGCATTCTCGCTGTGTTTCTTCATACGGATATGGAGGGTGTGGAGATTCTTGTTGATGCTGGCGCTGCGCATTGGGTCGAGGACTGGGCCGAGGAGCATACAGGTACCGTTGTTGACGTCGATAAGGCTGTTGATGTATTCAGCGCTGCCACAGATAGCACCGGCGACACAGTCGTTGGTACCGTTGATGTATTTGGTCATAGAATAGACGGTAACATCAGCACCCAGACGGCAAGGACTGAAAATCATTGGGGTAAAGGTGTTGTCGACAATGAGCTTGGCACCAGCCGCATGAGCCATCTTGCTGAGTTCAGGAATATTGGCGATGCGGAGCAGAGGGTTGTTCATAGTCTCGGTATAGACGACCTTGGTGTTTGGATGAGCGGCGAGAGCTTTCTTCACCTCGTCGAGGTTCTGCATGTTGACAAAAGTAGTCTCCACGTTGAACTTCTTGAGATAGTTAGCCATAAAAGCAAAGGTGCCGCCGTAGGTGGTCATGCTACTGATGATATGGTCGCCAGACTTCACCTCGTGGATAAGAGCGCAGGTGATAGCTGCGAGACCGGAACCGGTAACCCAGGCTGCCTCGGTGCCTTCCATAGCGGCAAGACGCTGGCAGAGTGCAAGGTTAGACGGATTCCAATGGCGGCTGTAGAGGAAGTAGCCCTCGGTCTCGCCATGGAAGGTTTCAGTCATAAGATGTGCCTCTGGGAAGGTGAAAGTAGCAGAGTCGCAGATTGCCGGATTGACACCACGGTTGGCGTCGCGGCCATCGATACGCTGAATAGCGGTTGCTGGATCGAACTTGGTCATGGATAAAAAAATTATAGGTTGTTATAAAAATGTTTTCAAACAAAGTGCAAAGGTACAACTTTTTTTATTCTTTTGTAAGTTTTTTGTAATTTTGCAAAATATATGAAGGGTCGACTAATACTTTTTCCAGTGCCAATAGGTGGCGACGACATAGCATTTTCGCTACCATCGGCAAACATCACACTGCTCAACGAGTGCCACACCTTTGTAGTGGAAGAGTTGCGCACGGCACGTCGTTTTCTGAAACATGCCGGATATACGCACAGCATCGACGAGACGACATTTCATCTGCTCAACGAACATACCGCCGAGCAAGAGATAACCACCTACCTCGATGCCACAGAATGTGGCGAGAACGTTGGTCTGCTGTCGGAAGCAGGGCTGCCCTGCGTGGCAGACCCCGGAGCCATAGTGGTGCAGCTTGCGCAGAAGCGAGGCATAGAGGTGGTGCCACTGGTAGGTCCCAGCTCGCTGATGCTGGCACTGATGGCGTCGGGACTCAACGGACAAAGCTTTGCCTTCAACGGCTACCTGCCCGTAGAGCGCAACGCTCGCGAACATGCGCTGCGACATCTTGAGGCAAAAGCCTGCAAGGAAGGACAGACACAGATATTCATAGAGGCGCCCTATCGCAACGACCAGATGCTGGCATCTATCGCCGCCACACTGCACGGCGACACCATGGTATGCGTGGCGTGCGACATCATGACATCAACACAATACATCGTAACACGCCCCGCAACACAATGGCGCACCAACGTGCCACAGCTGCACAAGCGCAACACAGTATTCCTGATAGGCACACGGCAATATACACGACACAGACAATAAAATTCAAACCAACAATATGAAAACACTACTCATGATTCTCGATGGCTGGGGAATAGGCCATCACGATAAAGGAGATGTCATCCACTCTACTCCTACCCCCTACTGGGACAGCCTATTGGCACAATATCCACACTCACAGCTCATAGCCTGCGGCGAAGCAGTAGGGCTCCCCGATGGACAGATGGGTAACTCGGAAGTGGGGCACCTCAACATAGGCGCTGGCAGAGTGGTATACCAAGACCTCATGAAGATAAACCGCGCATGCGCTGACGGCAGCCTCGCCAACAATAAGGTGCTATGCGAAGCCATAGCAACAGCAAAGAACAATACCAACGCCAAGATACATCTTATAGGCTTGACAAGCGACGGCGGCGTACACAGCAGCCTTGAGCACCTCTTCGCCCTATGCGACATTTGCAAAAACGAAGGTCTGCACCAACGCACTTTCGTACACTGCCTGATGGACGGTCGCTACACCGACCCGCACAGTGGCAAAGGCTTTGTGGGCCAGCTTGTAGAACGTGGCGAACAGGTTGCCTCTGTGATAGGCCGCTACTACACCATGGACCGCGACAAGCGCTGGGAGCGCGTAAAAGAAGGCTACGACCTGCTAACGCAAGGCAAAGGCAAGCCAGCCACCGACATGCTCAAAGCCATTGACGAGAGCTACGCCGACAACGTTACCGACGAGTTTATCAAACCCATAGTAAACAGCAGCTACAACGCACGCATAGAGCCTGGCGACGTAGTTATATTCTACAACTTTCGCAACGACCGCGCCAAAGAGATAACAATAGCCCTTACACAACAAGACATGCCTGAGCACGGCATGCGTACCATTCCCAACCTATTCTACTGCTGCATGACCCCCTACGACGCCACATTCCAAGGGCTTCACATACTCTTCGACAAAGAAAACGTCGCCAACACCCTCGGCGAGTACCTCAGCAGCAAAGGACTACGACAGCTACATATAGCCGAGACCGAAAAATATGCCCACGTTACCTTCTTCTTCAACGGCGGACGCGAGCAGGCCTTCGACGGCGAAGAACGCATACTCATACCCTCACCCAAGGTAGCACCCTACGACCTACAGCCCGAGATGAGCCTGCCACAAGTCGGCGACAAGCTGAAAGAAGCATTAGAGACAGAGACCTTCGACTTCGCCGTAGTCAACTTTGCCAACGGCGACATGGTAGGCCACACTGGTGTATACACAGCCATAGAGCAGGCTGTAAAAGCCGTTGACGAGAACCTCAAAAAAGTAGTAGAGACCGCCAAAGCACACGGCTACGAGGTGCTGATAATAGCCGATCACGGCAACGCCGACCACGCCCTCAACGACGACGGCTCCACCAACACAGCCCACTCACTCAACCCAGTGCCATGCGTATACGTTACCCACCAGCAAGACAAGCGCCTTGCCAACGGCATACTTGCCGACGTAGCTCCCACCATCTGCCATATCATGAACATAGAGCCAGCCAAAGAGATGACCGGCAAATGCCTCATAACTGAATAAACATTGCTACAACATGCAAGAAGGGTGCGTCTGAAAACAACAGACACACCTTTTTTTATATTACTCCAACTTCGCAAAAAAACATTTATTAGATTATACTACACACATAAGATACAAAACTTATAAATGAACTACCATTCTTTATTCAATAAACTTATTAATTCATAGTAACGAATGCAAGTTGCTGTAACCAATAACAGAACTTTTATATTCAAAAACTGACACATAGCGAATAAAGACAATCTCCTATACAGATAAAAAAACAATAAATGGTGGTCGGAATCGCATAAAAAAAAGGACTTTCCGACCACCTTGACGAGAAAAGGAAGACAACAGATAGTGGTCGGAATCGAACAAAAAAAGGCACTTTCCGACCACCTTGACAAGAAAAGAAGAATGAGAGATGGTGGTCGGAATCGCATATAAAAATGGACTTTCCGACCACCTTGACGAAACAAGGAAGACAACAGATAGTGGTCGGAATCGCATAAAAAAAGGCACTTTCCGACCACCTTGACAATAAAACATACTTGCGAGATAGTGGTCGGAATCGCTAAAAAAAAGAGACTTTCCGACCACATTGCGAAGATAAAAACAATTTAATTTTGTATCTTTGCAACAAATACAAGAGCAAAGTTCAAATACCACAAAGCATTATAATACAACACATAGCACAACAACATGAAGAAAATCATAGGACGCAAAAGGGAGCAAGAAGAATTGATGAGATGTTACGAGTCAACAGAGTCGGAAATGGTAGTAGTGTATGGCCGAAGACGTATAGGAAAAACATACCTTGTAAACCAAACTTTTAGTGAGAAAGGCTTCACCTTAAAAGTTACCGGAATTCACAACGGAGATAGGAAGATGCAGATAGAAAATTTTGACCAAGCCATGAGAGAGTATACAGGCAAGAGCGACCTGCCACATTCAAAGAGGTGGATGGACGCCTTCGCCACACTGAAAAGTTGTCTAAACAAGAGCAAGAAAAAAGGAAAGCGCGTGATATTCTTTGACGAGATGCCATGGATGGACAACCGTGGTAGCGACTTTCTGTCAGCATTGGAATGGTTTTGGAATGGATGGGCAAATGCACAAGGCAATATCATGATGATAATATGCGGCAGTGCGACGAACTGGATTATCAACAAATTATTTAGAGACAAGGGAGGACTGTACAACAGAGCAACAAGCAGGATTTATCTCAACCCCTTCACGCTTGCAGAGACAGAACAATACTTGCAGAACGAGGGGTTTGACTTGGAGCGGTATGATATAGCGCAGATATATATGACAATGGGAGGAGTGCCTTATTACCTAAAACAATTGGACAGCAAGCGCAGCGTGTCGGAGAATATAGATATATGTTTTTTCAAAAAGAATGGCAAACTGTGGGACGAATTCGACAACCTGTATGAGACGCTATTCAACAATGCAGAGACATACATAAAAGTAGTGGAGACTCTTGCAGAAAAGCCTACGGGGCTGACACGCGAAGAGCTCATACACGTCATGCAGCTGCCCGACAATGGTAAAATAGGCAAAGTGCTAAAAGACTTGGAGAATTGTGGCTTTATAAGCAAATATCGCTACTTTGGACGTAAAAGCAAGACGCTGACATATCTGCTGTCGGACTTTTATACGCTTTTTTATTTTCGATTCATAAAAGACAACTATGCCAACGACGAACATTTTTGGACACATACACTTGACAATCCGAAAAGGAGGAGCTGGCAAGGATATTGTTTCGAGCAAGTGGTGAAAAGCCATATAGAGCAGGTAAAACGTGCACTGGGCATAGGTGCCATCTTGACAAGTCATTCGTGCTGGCATATAGAGCAGCGAGACCTTGAAGACAGCAAGCTGCACGGATCACAAATAGACCTGCTCATAGACCGTCGCGACAGAGCCATAAACCTTTGCGAGATAAAATTCTACAGCGAAGAATACATCATTCAGCAAGAATACGCCACAAACATCCGCAACAAGATAGCAACGTTCAAACATGCAACCAAGACAACAAAAAGCATCATACCAACGATGATAACGACATACGGCGTAAAACAGAACAAGTACAGCAACCTTATTCAGCAAGAAGTAACCCTTGATGATCTTTTCGCCCAATAGGACGAAGAGACTATAAGAATAAGTATGACCGAAAGATAACTGACAGCAATACCTTTGCGAACAATATCGCCAACCCATAAAACAAGGGCATGACTTCTACAAGCCATGCCCTGAATGTGCGACAATCTTATAAATTATTGATTATCTTCTTTAACAAGTTTGAAGAAAGCAGAGATTTCCTCTTGATCTATAACCATGCGAGCGTTAAACTCTTTCTCTTGTGAGAAATAGCCTTCCTTTTCGCAACGCAGAATAATGCGTACATCGCCAGCTGTCTGATACGTCAAGCCCTTTATGTCGAGCGACTTGGTAGCCTCGTAAGGTGTAGTTGTGAGATACTTGTTGTTGGTGCTCTTCACATCTGGCGTCTTGGAGACCACGCGCCAGAAAATATCAGCACCCTGAGGGCGAGAATTCACCTCCCAACGCACTATAGTCTGTTCAAGAGCTGTTGTGCCTAAACCTTCAACCTGTTTTGTAGGCTCATCTTTTGCCAACTTTTCAACTCTAAGGAACGATGCAATACGAGTCCAATCTATTTGTTCCAAGGCCTGAGTATAAACATCTGATATACCACTAGGGCTAAATATAATGCCTGATGTTTCGGCCTCTTGAGAATACAATATTTCTCCAGAAGTATTTACCAACTTCACACTAATGTTAACATCTATCGATGTAGTAGATGTTTGTCTCCAGTCTATTTTGTTAATTGACAACGTAAGAGTGTAATCTTCTTTTACATTTTTTTCACGAATACCCATTGTGCGTATATATTGAATTGTCGGACCAACAGGCACTCTTGAACTTGAAAGATGGATTATTTTTTCATCCATCATTCCCATCGGTTGAGACGGAACAACATTTATCTGAACGCCCTTTGTTAGATCATAAAACTGCTGTTGTGGAGCACGCTTAATCTTAAAACTTCTAGAAAAAAGATCCTGCACTTTGTTAGATGATGCACAACTGCTCATAAAAGGTATAACGATTGCCATAAGCAATATACCGAATAGACTTTTTTTCATAATTTACTTATTATTAACATATAAAACCATTTGTTATGCCATCAAAAATATGCACATAAAAAAAGCGTGGCACTTTTGCTTCATTGGTATTTATGAGGTCTTCGACTACCTAATCTTACCCAATTACAACAAATATAGTCCACACTTAAAAAGTATGAACGATATGTTGCTTTTCCAGGTAAGATTTTGTGAAAGTGTCGAAGTTTCATAAATACCGGACAAGCTATATCGCTTATTTTCTATTCTATGATGTGCATATAAACCTATGCTCTATGCTTCATTGGCAAATGTTTTCGTTAATATTCTTTTACATTACAGCATGCAAAAGTACAACAATTATTTGAATCGACAAAATTGCAGACACAAGTAAATATTCACAATGTTTTTCAACAATCCGAAAAACAGTTGTGTCGCAAAATATGGCTCCCTGCACAAGACGAGAAAAGATGTCTATATACCTACAATCGTTTCTTTCCGTTTTTGGGGGCAAAAGGGCTGTCTTCCAAGCCCAAACGAGGGATATACTTGCCCAGATGAGCATTGCGCAACATGTTGCAGATGTCGCGGTGCAGCTCGCGCTTGTAGCAAAAGAACATCATGTTCTGTGCCTTCTTGTCGTTGGCGCTGCGTGCCACATAGACTGGCTGCATGGTGGCAGGATTGTAGCCAGTGTAATACATCTCGGTGCTGAGCGTCATTGGCGTGGGAGTAAAGTCCTGCGTTTGCTCCAGTCGGTAGCCCATAGCCTTCATCTTCTCGGCAAGATGCACCATGTCTTCGAGCGTACAACCGGGGTGAGAGCTGATGAAATAAGGAATCAGCTGATACTTAAGTCCTGCCTTGCGGCAGATGTCGTCGAAACGTTGCTTAGTGAACTTGAAGAGGTCGAAACTTGGCTTGCGCATCATCTTAACCACATGTTCCTCTGTATGTTCGGGAGCGACTTTCAGTCTACCACTGACGTGATGCAAGACCACATGCTCGAAATAACGCCAGCCGTTGTTGCTGTCGGTAAAAAGGTCGCATCGTATTCCACTGCCTATATACAAATGTTTGACAGCGGGATGCTTGACAGCTTTTTTATAGAGATCGATAATATGCTGATGGTCGGACTGCAGGTTGGGACAGATGGAGGGCTGTATGCAGCTGTAGCGCGGACAGCGCTGGCAGAGGCTCTTGTCTTTGCCGCTCATGCAGTACATATTGGCAGAAGGTCCGCCGAGGTCGCTTACCACGCCGTGGAAATAGTCCATAGCGGCAAGCTTGTCTATCTCCTGCATGATAGAACGCTCCGACCGGCTGGCTATCTGCTTACCCTGATGGGCGCTGATAGTGCAGAACGAGCAGCCACCAAAGCACCCGCGGTGGGTGGTGATGGAGTTCTTCACCATCTCGAAAGCAGGTATGTCGCCACGTTTCTTGTACTTGGGGTGTGGCAAACGCTGATAAGGGAGGTCGAACGAGGCGTCCATCTCTTCCTTTGTCATAGGCGGCTCTGGCGGATTGACAACAACATAGAGCGATTGGTCTTGCGATGCGCCACTGCAAGAACGTTGTTCCACATCGCTATAGGCATACTCTTGTTGCAAGGTAGCGGCGACAATCTTGTTGCTCTCAAGCTCTATCTTCTGGAAGTTATCGGCATGCAGCCGTTTGTTCTTTTTACATCGGGCATAAGGGTGCAGCGTAATAACATCATCGCCCACCCTGCCCTCTTTGGAGAGATAAGCCACTTGGGGAAGAGACGTCAAGTCGCTAAGCGAGGCGCCACCGTCAAGCATGTCGGCAATCTTGACCATGGTACGCTCTGCCATGCCATACACCAGGAGGTCGGCAGGCGTATCGACAAGAATAGATGGACGCAATGCATCGTCCCAGTAGTCGTAGTGGGCGAGTCGGCGCATAGAGGCTTCCACGCCGCCAATCACCACAGGTGTGTCGGGATAGAGTTGCTTGAGGATACGGCTATAGACATACGTCGCCCTATCGGGACGGAAACCCCCCACGCCGCCAGGAGTGTAAGCATCGTCATGACGAAGGCGCTTAGCGGCGGTATAATGGTTGACCATAGAATCCATGACACCAGAAGTAACGCCAAAAAACAGACGAGGAGCGCCAAACTTGCGAAAGTCGCGCAAGTCATCGCGCCAATTAGGCTGGGCCACTATCACCACCTTGTAGCCAGCATGCTCCAGCACGCGGCCTATAACAGCAGTGCCAAACGATGGATGGTCGATATAAGCATCGCCACTGACAATGACGATATCGGGACACTGCCAGCCAGCGTCTTTCATCTCATCGAGAGTAAGAGGAAGAAAAGAGTCAGACACAATAACCTTATCATACTATTAGCCCACGGCAGAGAAGAAACTATACCGTGGGCAAAAGGAAAGAAAAAAGATACTATTTAACAAACTTGTAGCCTACCGACAACAAGAACGACATGATGTTGCCGCCAGGGTGCATGGTAGTCTCGCCACCATTCTCTATGGTCTTGACGGCATCGACCTCGTCCTTGACAGAGCAGAAGCCATAGTCCATAAACAGCCCCAGAGTGAAGTTGTTAATCTCATATTCAAGACCCACGACAGCGGAGACATCGAGACGATTCATGTAGTCGAAAGCTGCCGCATGGTCGATGACATAGTTGACCTCGCGCTGTGGCATAAAAGGTGTTACAGCCCTGTCGCTATACTGCCCTATCACGCCAACGCTTACCGCCGGGCCAACCAGCAGGCTCGCATAATGACGCTGACGCCTCATCATAGGCAGCTCGAAGCGGAACTGAGCCAAGACAGGCACCTGCACGTACAAGGCATCGTATTTGCCTACACGTTCGGTGAGAAGGTTCTCGGCGATATCGAATTTTTCAGAATAGATACCACCACGACGTGCCACATTGAGTCCTATATTGAGATAGAACAGCTGAGACAGTACGTTATGCTGTCGTTCGAATCCATAAGAAAGATAACCGCCTAAAGAGGCACCAAATATAGGAGTCTTCTCGGTAAGGTCGTCGGTAATGGTAGACAAACCACCGGAAAGACGAACACCAAAGCCACTTATTTGAGCCGATGCCGAGAAAGCCAAGGCAACGAACAGTATTATGATTAGTCTTTTCACGCTTATAGAGAATTATAGTTTGCGGAGGATAAAGTCCGTCATAAGGTCATAAAGGTTTTCGCGAGTGTTGCCACCATAGATGCTATGGTTCTTGTTAGGATAGACACGAAAATCGAACTGCTTGCCAGCCTCTTGCAATGCGGTAGCCATATCGTAGCTATTCTGCACATGAACGTTATCGTCGGCAGTGCCGTGAATAAGGAGGTAGTTGCCTTTAAGACGCGAAGCGAAGTTGAGCGGCGAGTTGTTGTCATAGCCTTCGGGATTGTCGTCGGGACGTTGCAGGAAGCGTTCGGTATAGATATTGTCGTAATAGCGCCAGCTGATGACTGGGGCGACAGCGATAGCGGTCTTGAACACATTGTTGCCTTTGAGAATGGCAAGCGTGGAGAGATAGCCGCCAAAGCTCCAGCCAAAGATGCCAATACGCGAGGGGTCGATCCAGTCTTGACGAGAGAACCAACGAGCGGCGTCTATAGCATCTTCGCACTCCATCTCGCCAAGACGCTTGTAGGTCTGTTTTTTGAAGTCGGCGCCACGTCCGCCTGTGCCTCTGCCGTCGAAGCAAGCCACCACATACCCCTTCTGGGCAAGCATGTGGAACCAGTAGTAGTTGCCGTCTTCATAAGCATTGCACACCTCACGGTCGCCAGGGCCGCCATAGACATAGAAGAGAATAGGATGACGCTTGTTGGCATCAAAGTTTTCGGGAAGGATGAGATAATAGTTCAACTCGGTGCCTCTGGATGTCGTCAGCACGCCGAAGGTCTTGCGGCAAGCGCCATAACGTTGCATGCGTTCTTGCAAAGCGGCGTTATCTTCGATGGTGCGCAGCGTCCTGCCATCAGCGTCGCATATAGTATAGACAGGAGCGACATTAGCGGAGCTGTACTGACAAAGATAATACTGACAAGTGTTGCTAAAAGAGGCATTGTAGGTGCCAGTAGGAGCACCGAGTCGCTGTGTTTTCTGACCGAAATAATTGGTTACAAAAAGGTCGGTATTGATAGGCGACGTTCTATGAGCTGTAAAATATATCTTTTGATTTTTTTCATCCACGGCGCAAACGCTCTCTACATCGTAGTTGCCAGAAGTGATAGGGTCTAAACGAGTGCCCGCCATGTTGCCAAGATAGAGGTGGTTGTAGCCGTCCTTCTCGCTGTTGATGATAAAATGGTCGCCATCTTTGAGAAAGATGCAAGTAGTAGGCACCTCGACGTATGTATTGCATTTCTCGTTGTAGAGCGGTCTCACGGTATTTGCGGCCACATCAACGAGCTTTATTTCCAAGAGGTTCTGCAAGCGGTTCATGCGCATGATGCAGAGTGTGCCTGGATCTTTGGTCCACTGGAAACGAGGTAGATACTGGTCGTCCTCGCTACCCAGCGACGGACTGATCTTGTTTTTGTGTACAAGGTCGTAGATGTAAATCTCCACCTTGCTGTTTTCTTCACCAGCCTTGGGGTATTTGTATTTATACTCTTCAGGATAGAGTGTACCAAACTTCTGAATGGTATATTGTTTCACTTTGCTCTCATCGAAACGATAGTAGGCAATACGGCGGCTGTCTGGAGACCACTGGAAACCGCGCGTGATGGAGAACTCTTCTTCGTATACCCAGTCGGTAGTGCCATTGATAATCTTGCCCTTCTTGCCGTCCTTGGTGATACGATGTTCTTTGAGGTTGCTCAAGTCCATATAGTACAAATCGTTGTCGCGGACGTAAGCCACCTTGGTGCCATCGGGAGAGAAAGTGGTGAGGCTCTGCTTGCCGTCGTTGGTCAGCTTCTTCAACTTGCCAGCGTCGATATCGTATAAATAATAATCCGCCTTGCGACTGTAACGATAGATACTCTCGACATTGGCGGAGAAAAGGATATAGCTTTCTGTCTCGTCGACGACGAAGCTTCTAAAACTCAATGTGTCGCAACCTCTAACCTTAGAGAAAAGGCACAGAGGCTCGCCCTCCTTGCCATTAGAATACTTGAACACCTTGACACCATCTTTATCCATCAGACAATAATGCTTGCCATCTTGCAAAGATTGAATTTCGGGTGCCGATTTAGTGCTGAAAGTACCCTTTGACCAAATATCAGCAACAGAAATTGTAGAAGATTGTGCGAAGACACTAACACCTACAAACAACAGCAAAAGACTGCATATTAATTTTTTAACGACTGAAAACATCTGATTTTTCAATTAAAATGTACATTTAGAAAATGCAAAAATACGTTTTTTTTTCGTGATTGAAAAAAAGTTTGTATTTTTGCACACGTTTTCGAGAGAAAAATATTGCACAACACAAGTAAGTGCAAACGAGATGGAGAGATGCCGGAGCGGTCGATCGGGGCGGTCTCGAAAACCGTTGACCTCTTTTGGGGGTCCAAGGGTTCGAATCCCTTTCTCTCCGCAAAGCTTGCTGAAAGTCAGCGAGCTTTCTTTTTTACAACCATTTTTCTGTTTTCCGTAAATGAGACACCCAAGGCAAAAACCACCTTCTTTAGAACAATTCTCAGCAATCACAAATGACATTATGCTACTTTTCACACACGATTTCGTATATTTCTCGTTGCAAATTGTCCATTTTTAGTAGATCTGACATCTTACAATTGCTCATAGGCATCTGGTTGTTCAATCTGTACAAGGTCTTTGTCAGATGTCCTGCCTGATAGATAGTGATTCCAGATTTAGCCGCCTTGAGGCGTCGTTCCAACTCCAACATTATCGTATATGCCGTGAAGCAAATACAGACATAAGCATCGATTCTGTTATGAAACCGATGATATATCGGACGCATCATCAAATCTCTCTTGCTTATTCGAAACGCCAGTTCTATGAACCAAAGATTGAAGTAATTGTCAATAACTTCATAATGAAGCCATATCTATTGATTAACAATTTTAGTGAGACATTCTGCAATATAAGCAACATCCTCAATGCTATTATATTTTCCCAAAGATATTCTGATGGTACTTCTTGCCTGATCGTGAGGGATGTTTACCGCTTTCAACACATGAGAAATTTGAGTATTTTTACTATCACAAGCGGAGCCTGTAGAAATGGAGATACCCATCAAATCCAACCTATGAAGAAGTGCTTCTCCTTCAAACCCCTCTATTGACAAACTCAACAATCCTGGCAGTTGATTTATTCCATTCCGTTTAATTCTATATGAGGTTTCACCTAACTTTTCAAAGAAAACATTCTCCAAGCGATGTAAATGGTATATGTTCTTGTCAAGTTGTTCAACATTCTCTTGTAGTGCAATTGCCATGGCCATAATAGAAGGAACATTTTCTGTACCAGCTCTCATTCCCAGTTCTTGAGCTCCACCTTTTATTAATGGGCATAATGTTACTCCATCTTTTACATAGAGGAAACCCACACCTTTGGGACCATTAAATTTATGTCCAGAGGCAGACAACATATCCACGCCAAGATCCTTCACATCAATTTGAATATGCCCCATTGCTTGTACAGCATCGGTATGGTATATTGCATCTTTACGATTCGCCATTAACCCATATTGCCTAATAGGTTCAATCGTGCCAAGCTCGTTGTTTGCCATCATAACCGAAAGAAACGAATTAAGTGTCAATGCATTTTCAATCTCAGAAGGACAGATCAAACCGTTTTCATATACTGGAAGATATTTTACGATATTACCTTTTGACTCTGCATACTTGCAGGGATTAAGTATAGCGTGATGTTCAATTGGTGAGGTAACAATATTGCGTTTCTGTTCAATAGCATTGTAAATAGCCCAGTTATCACTCTCGCTTCCTCCCGAAGTGAAATAGATCTCCTCTGGCTTAGCACCTATGCAATCGGCTATTATTGCTCTGGCATTCTTTAGAGCTTCTTTTGCTGAACGTGAAAAAGAATATGGTTGCGATGCATTGCCAAAGTTCGTAGCGAGATAACGGACCATGGTATCAATAGCAACTTGACTCATTTGAGTTGTTGCCGCATTGTCAGCATATATCTTTCTTTTAGCCATAATCACGAAAAGAGCTTACAACCTTCCTCTTTGAATTCTTCTATCTTGTCAAGGATGTCTTGTACTTCACATCCAAGATAATCAGCAAGACAATCCATACAATAGTAAGTACTAACATCCTCACCCAACAACTTCTTGTTGATTCCAATGGTATCTTTATCTAAACCAGCTTTGCCACAGGCAACACATTTAACCTTATTCATTGTTTATATCTTTAATGGAGAATTGAGGCATATCTTTGCCACGGAACTGAGTATCAAGTATGCCAAGCTGACGTAAGATAATTCCTCTCATTGCAACAGCTGGACGCAGGCAATAATGTTGGAATTCACGCACGTTAACATCTTCTACACTACGTACATTAGGGAATAGAAGCTTAAGATATGCTGTAGCTATTCGTTTTACCGCCTCCGTATTTCGTGTATCTGCATCGTTAGGATAGTCAACGATTCTGTCCACAATAACACGATAAGATGCATCATCTCTTAACATGTGCATAATTGTGCAGAAGTACTCGGAATTGAGAGCCCAGCCTTGAATCTTAAGACCCTCATTCATACGAGGAATCTCCCATCCTTTAATGAAGCCGTGAATGCGATCCACGAGAGCACTTGTCTTAAATATCGTAGGAAGGCTGTCAAACATATTCTGGAACTCATCCATTTTCTCCTCGTCAATGTTACCCAACATCACGAAGCCAGCCTCTGCAACATCGTTCTTGTCGCCAATCTTGACAGTACCTTGTTCCATGTACCCCTGAAGAGTTTGCGTCATCTCATTAGGATTATCAAACTCCACTTTTTGTATCTCATCAAAAGCTATGTAATCATGGAAGAATACAAGACCATCTTCTCTACGTCCCAGATCGTAGAAGAGTTTAGCGCGAGTCATTTTGCCAGCTGACAAATAACCATATCGACTTACGCCTCCGAAAAGATATGATTTACCTGTACCTTTTGGAGCCAACTCTATAAGATTAAGTCTTTTTTCCACAAAAGGCAAAAGACGTGTCAGCATCGCAAGCTTCGTGTGTTCATCCTCATAGCCGTCAGCATTATAGTCAATAGCTCCAAGAATAACATCAATCCATTCATGAATGTCAAACTCCTGACGAACATCCTTGTAGAAGTCAAGGTCAATGGTATATGGGCAGAAGTTCTTAAAACCGACGAGTTTAATCTTACCCTTGATTTTGCCTTCAGGATATTTGTAACCTAATTCAACAACACCCCATGTTTCTTTTGCCTTTACGAGTTCATCTTTGCAATCCTCCCAAATATGAGACTCAATAACTGTTTCTTTATTGGTAAGTCCAAAATCTGGTAAAGCAAAGGTAACCTCTTGATTCTGGATGTTTATATCAACAGATATTCTGGTAAGCACCTTTACGCGCTCACCATCCATTACTATTCTATTTTTGATACCTGTCCAGTCCGTCTTGGAAGGAATATATGAACGGACAAATTCGGTTATCTCTTCTACATCAAACCCACCTTCGTCATCTTCAAACATCTTGAGCAACCAGTCACGAAGAAATGATGGAAGTTTGAGTCCCTTGAAGAAATTACTTTCCTTCAAGTCCTTATAGACAACCATGTCTTCAAAACATTCTCTTAATTTATCTTGCA
>JAZRVD010000158.1:0-1763 GCA_045598945.1 Bacteroidales bacterium
AAAAAAGGGCACACCGTAAGGCGTGCCTTTTGTATTTATCGGGGCAGCTATTACACTGCCCCTTATCAAGGAGGAAACACCGTAACAAGAGTGCCCTCCTGCTACGGCTTAGTCCTGTCCTATAAGCCAGCGTAAGGTTGGTACGTCTAGCTTGCCGTTTACCTCTAGCTTTTTAGTCGCTTTCTGGAAAGCCTTTAACGACTTCTGCAGAGGCCTGTTAAAATTCCATGTAAGTGCTGCCGTGTAGTAGCCCGTTGCCTTAAGTATCTCCTGTGCCAGCAATACGTTAACGTCTGCCGTACGCTTAATACTCCACTGCCGTGGCTCTACCGTATACGTATAGCCATTACGTGGCAGGCCTAGCATGGTGTCCCATGTTGCCAGATCGCAGGCGCCCGTCTGTGGCAGTCCTGCCGCTTTCTGGAAAGCCTTTACAGCTGCCTTTGTCTGCTCGCCGTAGCTGCGATCTAGTGCACCTTTATAAAAGCCTCTGCCCTTAAGTATGCACTGGAACCTGTAAACATTAAGCCCTTTATCGCTGGCCTTAAGCTCCTCGACCGTAAAGTAAAACTTATTCGGGTCTACTGGCGCCTCTGGGTACCTAAGCACGGCGTCCCATGGGTAATTACGGTATGGCCTTACTAATATCTCGGCGCCTGTCTGATCGCCTGCAGCTCCTCCAGTAACGCCTCCAAACTCATTTATAGAGGCCTCTACCTCTTTGCCGTTGCCGCAATAGACGGCTACGTGGTCTCTGTGATTAAGCAGTACGTCGCCTCGCATAAGGCCGCTGCCGTTAGCACGGTTTACGCTGGCAGTAACGTCTTTAAAGCCACATGCAGTAAACACGCTGTACATATTGCCAGTATATGTGGCGCCTCTGTCTTTAACTGGCACGCCTGCCTGCTGGTAGGCCGTTATAACCAAACTGCTGCAGTCATAATCCCCACGCTCGCCCCACCTGTAGCGCTGGTCGTAACCGTGGCTATTATCTGCTGCAATACGCTCCATAAAAGATACTGCGCTTTCTACAATACCCATATTTACACCTCCTCGGCGTCGTCCTCTTTTTTGTGGTAATTAATAGAGCTGATTTTGAGCAGTGCGCCCATAAAGACGTCTACTGCTGCCAGTGTAGCGTTAACGGCTCCAATAAGCTGGCCGTCCCAGTCCCACGCTGTGCCGAGAGCTGCAATAAGCACAATCACGGCAGGCAGCACGATCTGCGCCACGTATACAAGTGCGTCGTAGATTTTTGAATTTTTAAAAACCATAATTAAACCTCCTTTTTAAATAAAGAGGAGCGCCTTAAGCGCCCCTGTTAACGTACCTCTGTTAATGCGCCAGTAGCTGGCGTATATTTATAAATTTTATACTGCCCGTGCATATATGGGCTAAGCGTGTACCATGTACTACTATTCCAACCGAGCCAGAGCAGGTATACGTCTCCTGCGGTATTAGACGGCCACCTAGTGGCGAGCTTATCAATACTTACAACATTTCCCACGGTAGCGTCTGGCTCAAAGCTATAGTCTGTAGGGTTAAAGTTTTTTAAGAATAAAAATACACGCTTATTAACGCTTACGTAAGTCGCTGACGTGTTGGCCGTGTATCTCAAATCCATGCCTGCGTATTTCTGGTAAGTAGTCGCTGCGCTGGCGGCTCCTGCTGCGATATTAGCCGAGGCTATATAAATAGGGTCTCTGTCTGCATAGAGTTTAGTTACACCTGCAGCTTTTTTGGTAGTACCCGTAGAGCTGCTC
>JAZRVD010000159.1:0-32150 GCA_045598945.1 Bacteroidales bacterium
GACCGTATGGAGATAGAGATAGCACAATTTCTCACCAAGATATCGGAAGGCGACCACAGCACAGAGGCATCGCTGCGTATCAGCTCTATGCTGCGCATCATCGACAACCTCGAATCGATAGGCGACGACATATACCAGATAGCCATACATCGTAAAAACAAACGCGACGACGAAGTGCATTTCGACCAAGAGATGAACGACAACATAGCCCACATCACCGAACTGGTACAGCACTCGCTCGACGTAATGGACTCCAACCTCCACACCGACTACAACAAGATAGACCTACAATCCGCCTACGAGGCAGAAGATGCAGTAAACAAATACCGCGACATATTGCGCACACGACATCTTAACGCACTCAAACTTGGAGTATACAACTACACCATAGGCAGTGCATATAGCGGCATCTACGCATTATACGAAAAATTAGGCGACCATGTCATCAACATCAGCGAAGCCATAGACAGCAGCGCCAAGATAGACAACGCTCAACAAAACACCGCAAACCTCAACCAACTCCCTGGTCATAACAAAAAAGTAGACACCGGGGAAACAAAAAAATAATATCAATCAAGATATCAATCAAGCAATTACAACAGCAGAGCGAGTGCAAGAAAACTTTTTTTTCTCTACATCAAAAAAAAGTTGTACTTTTGCACTCGCTTTTAGCAAAAAAACAACCATAACGGAAAGATGCTCGAGTGGTTGAAGAGGCCCGCCTGGAAAGCGAGTAAGCGTTAAAAGCGCTTCAAGGGTTCGAATCCCTTTCTTTCCGCCAAACCTCATGAGTTCATAAGACTTATGAGGTTTTATTTTTATCACCAATTGCTCCAAAAGAAAACAAACAGTTATTGCTACTTCAAATAAGGCAACAAGACAAAGCAAAAGTCCTTTCTCAAATATGAAAAATGGAGTAACAGAAAATACTTGTCCGATGAAAAAAAAGAGCACCCTCGCAAGAGAGTGCTCTTTCTTATTACATCGAAAAAAGATGTTAGAACATATAGCCTAAGCCAATACGGAAGGTGTTGTCCTTAACAGTAATATTGTCGTCAATGCTTGTCTGATTGGTAAGACCACACTGATAACCAACGTTGAGACGATAAGCGTTGTAGGTAACAGCGGCACCAAAAGCAACGCCAACGTTGAAACGGTTATAAGTAGATTTGTCTAAAACTTCATCTTTCTCGTATGCATTAACCTTCTCTGTGGTATACTCAAGGTCGTTTTCGCTTTCATATACTGTCCAACCCTTGTCGCTTAAACCAAGATTGAAAGTAGGGCCAGCATAAACCATAACGTTAACGGCAGGAGTGATAGCAAAAGAATAGTTGAGGAGCACAGGCACCTCTAACGCGCAGAACATTTCATGGTTTGTAACGTCATCAGGAATGAACGTTGGTATGCCGACACCATATACACCATCTTTTAAAAAGTCAACTTCATCAGAATAGAAGCCAAACTGAAGATTGAGAGCAGGAGCTACGCCTAAACCAGCAACAAGATGAATGTTGTAATCAACACCCACATAGAAACCATTGAAAGCATTTTTCTCATTGGTAGACATGCCCATAAACTCATAGGTGATGCTTCTCGATGTGTTGAGGTAACCAACGTTGACACCCAACTGGGCGAAGGCATTGCTGGAAAGAAGACCAGCGATGCAGAACAGAACAGTGATAAAAATCTTCTTCATGATAAAAAGAATTTTGAATTGATTGTCTTGCAAAGATAAAGAAAAAAAAACATTCAACTACCATAAAACATTCCAAAACGTACCAAAGATGCACTTAAGTTAACTATTATTAAACCATTAAAGCTCCAATAAAAAAGAATATAACAACGTGTAATTAGCAAAAACATATATTAACAAACAAAAAACACCTACCCCTTTAAATAAAAAAAGCGTGCTTCTCATAAGAAGCACGCCGTTTATTTTGATACTTTACAAACATTAGAATACATAGCCAACACCTATGCGGAGAGAGTTAGCTTTGACAGTGGTATATTCAATGTTGGAAATATTGCTAAGGCCGCACTGATAGCCAACATTGAAACGATAGTTATTATAAGAAATTGAAGCGCCGAAAGCAAGGTCGACCTCAAAGCGCTTGAAAAAGGACTTATCATTTAATATATCCTGACTCTCATAAACATCGAGTTTATCTGTCGTAAGATCTTTATCCTCGCCATTATACACCGTCCATCTGCTGTCGCTAAGGCCAACACCAAAGACAGGGCCCGCATATACGCCAAGCGTTACAGCTGGAGCAATTGCAAAAGAGTAGTTGAAAAGCACAGGAATCTCAATAGCACAAAATGTTTCGTGATTTACAATCTCTTTTGGCATGAAACCCGGAAACTCGTAGACATAGGGAGTGCCTTCAAGACCGTCAAAATTTTCGTTGTAAAAAGCAAACTGTAGATTGAGACCAGGAGCTACACCCAAGCCGGCAACAAGATGAATGTTATAGTCGACACCAAGATAGAAGCCATTTAGCGCCATATCTGATTTAGCTACATGATTGTCTACCTCCACCTTGTTATTTCTCACAGTATTGAGATAGCCAACGTTGACACCCAGCTGGGCAAAGGCATTGCTGGAAAGAAGACCAGCCATGCAGAATAGAACAGTAATAAAAATCTTCTTCATGATAGAAAGAATTATAGATTAAATACTTTGCAAAGATAAAGAAAAAAGAGATTACACTTTATTCTTTTTGTCGCGAAATATTATGAAACTTGCGTGTAGCGAATGTAAAGGCAAGGAAGATGGCAGAGATGCCCATACCAACGATATAAGGTGCCGTAGGGGTGCCAATAACCGCACTAATGGGACGGACGATGATAGGAGAAAGAAACTCGCCCAAGAAAAAAGCCGCCGACATAAGAGGCATGACAGTAACCACAGACTCGCGTCCGCCATGCCAAGAAGCTACAGTGTTAAGTTGCGGAATACCAACGCCATTGGCAATAGCAAGAAATATCATGCCTATGAAAAGGATAACGATATCGTTGCTTATAACAAGGAAGGCAAATCCAACAAGAAACGTTACAGGCGCTATATATGGCAGTATAGCCTCAAACCTGCGTGCTATACGGCCATAAGAGAGGTCGATAAAAAGTGCCATAATGTCGCGAGACGCCATTAATGCCGTAAGTACCAGAGGACCAACAAGAGGGTTGGCCATAGAGGTACGTGCAAAATTAGTGACAAAAACGAAGAAAAGCATCATGGTAAGCATCATACATATCACGCAAGGATAGAACTGCTTGAAAGTAGCCCATGTAATCTTGCTATGCTGTACCTGCAGGCGCTCGTTGGGGATAAAGAGCAATACCAGCACCATAGGTATCACACCAATGATATAGATAAGGAAAGTGTAGTTCCACCCAATAGACGACAGCACACCACTAAATAATGTTGCAAGAAGAGCGCCAAACTCATTCATCGTTGCCGAATAGCCCATAAGTCTTGGCTGATCGTCGGGAGAGCAGAAATGAGAGATAAGCCCAGTGGTGAGAGGCATGATGATACCCACACTGACACCTAATAAAGCACGGAGGCATAGCAAGACATAGATGTTGTCCATAAAGAAACATCCTGCACCGGCACATATATATAACAAAAGCGCCAAAATGGTGAGGGTGCGCAACTTGAGCTTGTTGCAGAGCCAAGGGAAAATAAAAGTGGTGAGAATGATGAAAAGTGCAGGCAGACTTGCTATAAACTGAATAGTAAGAAGGTCATAACCTTTGAAATGCTCTCCAATAACATGCAAGGCGGGAGCTACAGCAGCGCCCGTAAGGATGGAAAGCATAGAGAGAGAAAGTATTGCAGATGTAAGTTTTTTCATTGTCTTGAACTCATAATTACAACAAACACAACCTCATAGCACCATCTGTTTTGATAGTGCTATAAGGCGTATTTGCGTTTAATAAAGAAATATTATTTGAAAACGTCTTGGATAAACTTGACAATATGAGGTTCAAGGCCGTAAGAAGAACCTAATAAAATCATTGTAAGAGCGGCGTAAGGCTCTAACATCGTGTTGACCTCGTCGAGAGACTTAGAAGCATCAAGACCAAAATATTCACGAGCAAAGACATCCCACACTTTAAGCATCTGAGCCTTGTCCATGTGGAAGATAACCTGCAGAAGCTCGTCGCTGTTGTGATGCGATTGGAAATACATCATACCGAGGTCGAAGAGAGGATTGCCGTAATCGAATTCAGCAACATCAATCCACATCTTTTCACCATCGGGAGAGATAATGACGTTGCTAAGCTCCATTTGACCATGCAAGCAAGTATTGGTCATAGGAACATTGTTGACAAAATCAACAGCCTTGCGCTTGGCCTCCTCTGAGAGAAAAGGAGAGGCGTTGACAGCCTTAATAAGGCGGGTACTATGATTGCGGAAAATCTTGGTGTCACACTCAGTAGCATGCAGCTCCTTGCACATATTAGCAAAGAGACGAGCCATCTCCTCAATACGTTGTGGTTCCTCACAGATTATACGAGAGACAGAGCGCTTGCCTTCGATACGTTCGTATGTAACAGCAACGCTATCGCCAACTTTATAGAGGACACCAGGAAGCGGTGTGTTGACACCCAATACAGAGACACAGCGAGCCACAGTGCGCTCTTGAGCAATAGCCCAGCCCGGAACACGCTTGTCGTAGACCTTGAGCATAGCATCGCCATCAACACTACCGTAAGCCTTGGAGAGAATACCATCGCTAAAAACCTGGAATTTTGCCAAATCGAGCTCTTGAGGTTTAAGGGTAACATTGACATAGACACCCAAACCTGTGGCCTCAATCATTTCGAGGACATTTGGAATAGTATTGATGATAGAAAAACGATGACCTGTGCGGGCAAAACGCATCAAAGAACGAACAGCGGCAAAAGAGACACTCGTAACATCGCTGAAATCCAAAGTACTGATATTATCTGCGTTCATGGCCGTCACCAGCCCGCCAACCGATTGAGCGTTAAGCTCTCCTTTCACAAAGAGAACATCGCCTGCAATTGAAAAATTGTTTGCTTGCATAATGTAAATGATTTGTTAATTAATATTTATAAATGTTCTCGTATAGAAAACAATGCAAAGATACATCTTTTTATTATACCAGCCATAAAATAATTGAGAAGAAACATACAACAATAAAGGGAAGAAGTACACGTTTATTGATATATCTAAAGAGCAATCAACAAATAATGAAAAGAAACATATTACTTTACAGCATCATATTTTGTGTACTTGGTTGCACCACCTCACACAACATCAACTCACAGAAAGAGACAACAATAATATGCGACAAAATAAGCAACCACAAAAAATACACGCATCTTGGCGAAGGATTGCAGACAGCCCTACGCTATATAGACACCGTAAGCCCTGAGATAGCATGCGGCACATACTATGTTGCACCAGGCATAAAGGCAACAGTATCCGAATACACCACAAAAGATAACAACCCAGCAGGATTTGAGGCTCACAGACGTTTTATAGACATTCAATACATAGTGAAAGGTGAAGAGAAAATACTTGTAGGAAACATAGAAAAATTGAAGGAGAAAAAGCCATACAATGCCAAGAACGACTGCATTAGATATGACGAAGAGGGGAATAACGCAATAGTACTGAAAAAGAGAACGTTTGCAATATTCTACCCCCACGACGCACATATTCCAGGGCTTACACTACGCAAGCAACAAGAGGTAAAGAAAATAGTAGTGAAAGTACCTGTAGAATAGTTTGCTCATATTGCATAACCCAATATGGAAGCATCCTAATTACAATTCATTGATCAAAATCGACAGACGCAGAAGTGTTGCCGGCATCACCACACTTTAAGTCATCCTCCTCCACTTTATCTGGCATACCAATAGGGGATATTTTTGACAGAGAAGCTTCGCACTCCTGAATATACTTATAGGTCTTTTCAGCCGCAAGCTGTTCTGCTGACTTGATAGTATAATTGATGGCCGAGCTATAGGGCTTGCCATCGATATAAACCCTTACCTCATATTGGCGACGCCAATTATTTCCCTGAGTAATAGTACGTTCTACCTCGAAAGAGATCTTACGCTGCAGGTGTTGTCCCCAGTCAATGAGCATACCTTTATAGTTCCAATCCGTCTTTACCAATTCATCGACGTCGACATATACTGAAAGCAATTTATTGATAACCAGACGGCGAGTAAAGAGAAAACCCTTCTCGATGTATATAGCACCTATAAGGGCCTCGAAAACATCGCCTTCTAAGCTCTTAAAGACACCTGGTTGCGAACGGTTGTATTGAATAAGGTCAATTAAACCAATCTTGCGAGCCAACTTGCCAAGACTGGCACGTGAAACTATTTTAGAGCGAGTGATGGTAAGGAAGCCTTCGCCTTCATAAGGGTACTTCTTATAGAGATATTCCGCCACAATGGCACCCAAGACAGCATCGCCCAGATATTCGAGTCTTTCATTATTGACATGATGCCCATTAGAAGCCTCCTGAGAGCAAGAGCGATGAATAAAAGCAGTCTTATAGACTGCCAGATTGCGTGGTGTGAAACCAAGAATATTTTTGAAAAACTTATAGTAAGCATCGTCTTCATGACGATGTTTCCAGGCAAAAAGCATAACAAAAAGAATTATCCAAGCCGACAGACCAACCTACCCATGACGAGAGAAAAAGAGTGCACCCTATTCGCTATGTTTACGGAATGCCAGGCAGACATTATGACCGCCAAAGCCAAAAGCATTGCTGAGTGCGAAGTCTACTTTTCTATTCTTCGGCTGATGAAACGTGAAATCAAGGGCTGGAATCTCCATATCGTCGCCAAAATGATTGATTGTAGGCGGTACAATGTCATTTTGCACAGTCAAGACAGTGGCAACAGCTTCAACAGCGCCAGCGGCGCCCAGGAGATGCCCTGTCATGGACTTGGTTGAGTTGAGACTAATCTTATAGGCATGTTCGCCAAAGAGTGCCAACACGGCCTTTGGCTCGACAAGATCGCCCAAAGGTGTTGAAGTACCATGAGTGTTGATATGGTCGACATCGGAGAGCTGCATGCCAGAATCTTCCACAGCAAGACGCATAGCCTCTATGGCACCATCACCATCAGGATGAGGAGCGGTGATATGATGAGCATCAGAAGTAAAGCCACAGCCAGTAATCTCGGCATATATCTTAGCACCACGGGCCAAAGCGTGATCTCTTTCCTCAAGTATCAATGCGGCAGCACCTTCACCCATCACAAAGCCATCACGACCTTTATCGAAAGGACGAGAGGCGGTGAGAGGGTCATCGTTACGAGTAGAGAGAGCTTGCATGCTGGAGAAACCGCCAATACCTGTTACGGTAATAGCAGCCTCAGAGCCACCTGTAACAACAACATCGGCACGTCCCAGACGAATAGCATCGAAAGCATTGCCAATAGCGATACCCGACGAAGCACAAGCAGCGGAGACAACATAATTGACACCCATAAAATGATGTCTAATAGAAATATAACCAGCACAAATATTGCTGATAACACGAGGAACGAAGAAAGGGCTGAAGCGAGGTACATGCTGTCCCTTCTCAAAATCGAAACATTCGTCTTGGAAAGACTGACAGCCACCCAAGCCAACACCCCATATAACGCCAACACGAAGCGGGTCGACATGACCTGTCAAATCAGCATCTGCGATAGCCTCATCGGCAGCAACAATAGCATATTGCGAAAACGGATCTATCTTACGAGCCTCCTTGCGGTCGAAAAAATTCAACGGGTCAAACCCTTTCAACTCGCACGCAATACGACATTTGAAGAGACTTGCATCAAAATGAGTAACAGGTCCAGCTCCGCTGACACCCTGCAACATAGACTTCCAAAAATCAGAAGTGTTGCTTCCGATTGGTGTGAGCGAACCAAGACCTGTAACAACAACTCTTCTTAAACTCATAAAAAGTGGAGAAGAAAAGATTAGTTTACTTTCTCAAAAAAGCAGCTTATTCCTTAGCAGAATGAGCCTATTCCTTAGCCTTTTGATCTTCGATAAACTTGATAACGTCACCAACAGTCTTAATATCCTCTGACATCTCCTCTGGTATAGTGACCTGAAATTCCTTTTCAAGATCCATAATCAACTCTACGGTATCTAAGGAATCTGCACCAAGATCGTTGGTAAAACTTGCCTCTGGCACAACATCTTTTTCTTCAACACAAAGCTTCTCAACGATAAGTTCCTTTACTTTTGTTGCAATATCCATTTCAATTGATTTAGGGGTTAAACGAATTGCAAAGAAACGAAAAAAAAACAAATATACCACACTTATAAAGAAAAAAAAGAGTGTTAAAAAAGATAACACTAAGAATAACAATCACCTACACACAATATCTTTTGACAACTAAAATCAAAAAAAGACATTTTTGTACATATAAAATAAATTAAAAAATGATTTTTTATGCTCTTTTAACAGCAGAATAAACATCGATAAATCGCCAAAAAGCAATTTTTAACAAAAAAAAACGTTATCAAATAAAAAATAAACATAATGAAAAGAATAGCAATCTTAGGGTCCGGCAATGGGACTAACGCACAAAGAATCATAGAATACTTTGCAGAAAGCAAAGAGATAGAAGTGGCATGCGTGATATACAACCGCAAAGAGGCATATATAGCCCAAAGAGCCACAAATCTTGGCATAGAGAGCAGATACTTTGGCAAGAAAGCGTTCACCGAAAGCAACGAGGTGCTTGAATATCTCCGAGAGAAAAAGGCAGACTATGTGATACTCGCTGGCTTTCTGCTTCTTATACCCGAAAACATACTAAAAGCATACCCTCAAAAAGTAATCAACATACACCCCGCCCTGCTACCCAAATATGGCGGCAAAGGGATGTATGGAGAGCATGTGCACGAAGCCGTCGTTGCCAATCACGAAAAAGAGACAGGCATAACAGTACACGTTGTAGACCAAGACTATGACAAAGGAACAACGCTGTTGCAAGCTCGCGTACAACTAACTGAAGACGACACCGCAGAAAGCGTCGCCGACAAGATACATTGGTTAGAGCAAGCCTATTTTGCCGTTGCCATAGAAGAATACATACGTCGCGACATACGCCGATAAGATATGCGCATAGCGATAAATACACGCCTGCTGATAGCAGGGAAGATGGACGGCATAGGCTGGTTTACCGCCGAGACGTTACGACGCATCGTAAAGAGCCACCCCGACGACGAGTTTTTCTTTTTATTTGACCGAGAGCCGTCGGCAGAGTTCATCTATGGTAAAAACGTAACACCAATAGTGCTACAGCCACCAGCACGCCACCCCATACTATGGTACATGTTTTTTGAATGGAGCGTTGCCAAAGCGCTCAAAAACATCAAAGCCGACATATTCGTCTCGACAGACGGATTTGTCTCGCTACACAGCAACGTTCCAACACTTGCAGTAATCCACGACCTAAACTTTGAGCATGCCTCGGGCAATCTAAAGGCATCGCACCAGCTCTTCATGTCGCATTACTTCCCACGCTATGCCCACCATGCGACACGAATAGCCACCGTATCAGAATACTCTAAAAAAGATATTGCCGAGACCTACTCTATCGACAACGACAAGATAGGCGTAGTGTATAACGGCGCACACAACAATTACAGACCATTAGATAACGAGGAGAAAAACGCAACAAGACAAAAATACAGCTGCGGCAAGCCATACTTTATCTTCGTAAGCACTATACACAAACGAAAAAACCTTACAGGCTTGCTAAAAGCCTTTGACAAATACAAGACAAGAGACAGCCAAGAGACGCAACTTATAGTGGTAGGCGCAAAGCAATGGTGGGGCAAAGAATTGAAGAAGGCCTACGAGACAATGCAGTTTCAAAAAGATGTTCATCTCATAGGGAGAGCCGAACCCGAAGAGCTGTCGAAGCTGATGGCGGCATCGATAGCCTTAGTGTATCCATCATACTTTGAAGGCTTTGGCATACCGATAGTAGAGGCCTTTGAAGCCGAAACCGCCGTGATAACATCCAACACCACCTCGATGCCCGAAGTGGCAGGGAATGCGGCAATACTTGTAGACCCCAATTCCGAAGAAAGTATATGCGACGCCATGCTTATTATAGCAAACAACGAAAGCATAAGACAAGAACTAATAGACAAAGGACGAGAAAGAAAAAAGCTGTTTAACTGGGACAAGACAGCAGAACAGCTATGGGGAGAGATAGAAAAAACAATCAGTATCAGCCAAAAAGACAACGGATGAAAATAAGCCGCATCATTTATATCATAATATTTTGCGCTATCTGTATGCCATCATTACAGGCACAAGAGGATAAAAAATATGATATAAAACAGATAGAAAACATTGTAGACAACCCATCGTTTGAAGACTACCGCGAATGTCCTAAAAAGATAGAAGCTCACGGGATACTAACCATCGTGGAAGGCTGGTATCAACCAACAGCAGGCAGTGCAGACTACTACAACCGATGCGGGTTGAAATCATGCAACGTGCCACGCAACAAGTTAGGCATACAGGAGCCGTACAATGGCGACGGATATTGTGGCATATACTGCAGCCGCACAGAATATAGAGAATACCTGCAGACCGAATTGCACCGGCCATTAGAAAAAGGGTGCACATACGAGGTAACATTTCACGTCAGCCTATCGGAATATTCGTCGAAAGCAATAGCCACTATAGGAGCTCTATTTACAAGAGAAAGAATAAGCGACACAAGCTGGCAACGGCTAATGCACAAAGAGACACGTAAGCTAAAGATTGGCGGCACTCAAATCATCACAACAGAATACAAACCACAGATAGAGAATCCCTACGACAGCGTGTTAGAAGACTTCAAAGGGTGGCAGACAGTACATGGCATATTCACAGCCGAAGGAGGCGAAAAATTTATGACCATTGGCAACTATCGCACCGCAGAAGAGTCGAACTGCACAACACCAGACTCGTTGCAAAACTATCTGAACGGCGCATACTATTTTATTGACGATGTGGAGGTGAAAAAAATACAGTGTCCAGAGCCGCCAATAGAGGTGCCACGCGACGACAAAGAGATAATAGCCGAACGATACCAGACAGGCACAAAAATCATTCTAAAAGACATATTCTTTGAGTTTAACAAGAGCACTCTCCTACAACAATCTTATCATCAACTGCAAGAGCTCCTAAGCCTACTAAACGACAATCCGACAATGCAAATAGAGCTAACAGGACATACTGACAACAAAGGAGGCAAAGAATACAACCGAAAACTATCATTTAATCGCGCCACAGCAGTAGCTGAATACCTTATAGAAAAAGGCATCGACCGAAGCCGCATAAACGCCAAAGGCATGGGTGCCGACGAACCTATCGACACCAACGAAACAGACGAAGGACGAGCAAACAACAGAAGAGTGGAGATGCGAATAACAAAAGAATAACATTCACCACACATTGAGAAAAAATACAAAACACAAGGCTTCAATTCGACATTACACTCCCACAGAGAAACAAAATCATACAAGTTGACAGCATTTAACTTGTCGAAACAACACAGACCCACAGTACACTATTGAGTCCAAAACAATCATTAAACTTAGAAATCGTTTCAATTTTATAAAACATCCTATTAAATATTAACCGAATAAATCACAGAAAATACATATCGATCATATAAGTCTTGTAACATTCAAAGGTTATAATTCAAGACGACTTCTAAATTAAACCAAAACGGCTTAAATCGAATGGTCGACAAAAGTATAATCTTTTGTTAAGCGAAGAGAATTTTAGAATGACGTTAGTGAAGGTAAGAAAGAATTCATAGATGAGTATAATGCAATAAAAAAGACCTCCAAGTATGGAGGCCTTTTTATTAGGTATTTGAATAAAGACTATTCAATAACGCGATAGAAGGAGACGCGACGGTTGACAGAGTATTGAATGTCGCCGAAGGCCATGGTCTTGCCTTTCCATTCGCAGGAGAGACGGTTCTCAGCGATACCATATTTCTCAACGAGAAGACGTTTAACCTCTTCAGCACGTTTTTGAGAAAGCTTCATGTTGTAAGCATCAGAACCGGTGTAGTCGCAGAAGCCATAGATAGCGTAGGTGGTGTTAGGATTGTCCTGCATTACGCGAGCAATAGCTTTGAGTTTCTGCATCTCGTTACCATTAACAGTGTATTGGTCAACACCATACTGAATTGAGAAAGGAAGAGCGTAGAAAGTAAGCTGGTCAGCCTTGATCTGGTCGATTTTGGCTTGAAGCTCAGCAGCGGCAGCGTTGTTGCCAGAGTTGACCTTTGCATTGTTGAGGTCGTTCTCGAGCTGGCTGATACGGCTTTCGAGTTTCTTCTCGTTGTTGCGGCTGTTGTCGAGGTCGCGCTCGAGTTGGGCAACCTGATTGTTGAGAGCGTCGAGGTTCTCCTGGGTAAGAAGAGCACGCTGAGCGATGAGTTCCTCATCAGCAGCTGTTACACCAAAGTTGTAGGCATAGCCAAGAGCAAAGTTTACATCAAGACCAGCACGGTTGTCGCGGAAGATGTTCTGGAAATGAGCAATGCTAATGAGAGAAGCCTCAACAAAGAGAGAAGAGTGCTTGCAGACATCATAGCTGTAGCCGAGACCAGCCTCGCCCATGAAGTTAACTCTGTGGTCGGTAACACCTTCACCATTTACAGGATTTTTGCCATCGAAGGTATAGTAGTTGTGCCAAAGGGCTATACCTGCATTAGCAAAGAGGTAGAAGGAGCCACGACGCTCTGGGTTGTAACCCATAAGAGCGTTGTTTACAGAGAATTTGAAGCCAGCAGTGGCAAGACCGAACTTAGCAAAGCGCTCGCCACGGGTGAGGTCCTCATTGGAAATAAGACCTGGCATACCCAGACGGAGATCGAGATCCCAAACATAGTTGAGCTCTTTCTCGAGGAAGATAGAACCTCCGATGCTTGCACCTTCGCCCATTACCCATCCGTGAGCATTGGCTTGTTTGTCAAAATCAGCCTTGATGCCGATAGACCAGTTGCTCCAGAAACCATAGTGAGGATACTCCTGTTCACTCTGTGCGGAGACTGTAGTTGTAGCAGCCAAAAGACAAGCCACAACACCAATTTTGAGTAGATTTTTCAACATATCTAATTGAGTTTTAGTTAATTCTACTTTTATATGATTTATACTTGTTGCACACTTAACGTTTTGCAAATATACAAACTTTTTATATTGTGGAAAAATATTTTTATTTAATTGAACGTTATATATGCGTAAAATGTTACATTTCAACTGTTTTTTTTATTAAAAAAATATAAAAACACAAAAAAATGAAAATAGTTATCAACAACGTAAATGCCGAAAAATATGCAAGTAAAGAAGTTTTCGACAATTACGCAGAGCAAGCCATCAAAGCCCAAAAAACCTTGTTGAACGGCAATGGGGCAGGCAATGATTTTTTGGGATGGGTAAACCTTCCTGAAGAAGAAGCGACAGAAATGCTCGCTCAAATAAAGAGCGACGTACAGAGATTGTACAAGAGATGCAAATACTTTGTTGTTATTGGCATTGGCGGTTCATATCTTGGGGCACGCGCAGTAATTGAAGCCCTGCAAGGAGACCTTGATGCATACAACAAAAACAAGGAGTATCCATATATAATATATGCCGGACACACACTCAACGAAGATTATTACGCTCAACTGTTGCATCTGCTCGACGACAACGACTATGGCGTGGCGATAATCTCGAAGTCAGGTACAACGACAGAACCAGCGGTAGCATTTAGGATTATCAAGCATCATCTTGAGAGAAAATACGGCAAACAGGAGGCGAGAGAGCGCATCATAGCTATCACTGATGCAAGAAAAGGCGCACTGCATGAGATATCTAAACAAGAGGGATACTCGCAATACATAATACCCGACAATGTAGGTGGCAGATATTCAGTATTGACACCCGTAGGGCTGCTACCGATAGCCATGGCGGGGTACGACATAGACAAATTCATAGAAGGGGCTAGAAGCATGCGCAAGCATTGCATAGAAGAAGAAGATAACATAGCGATGCAATATGCCATACTACGCAATGTATTTTACAACCATAACAGACATGTAGAGGTATTGGTAAACTACGACCCAGCCTTGCGATATATCAGCGAGTGGTGGAAACAGCTGTATGGCGAGAGCGAAGGCAAGGAAGGGAAAGGCATACTACCACATAGCCTAAGCTGCACCACCGACCTGCACTCTATGGGACAATATATGCAAGAAGGCGAAAGGATAATGATGGAGACAGTAATAAGCGTTGCATCAGCCCATGAAAAGGTAGAGATACCCAGCGACGAACAAGACCTCGACAGGATAAACTACCTATGCAAAAAAAGTTTGACAGAGATAAACCATTGTGCGGAACAAGGGACAATAGAGGCTCACGAGGCAGGCGATGTGCCAGTTATACGTATTGAGATGCCAGAGATAAGCGAATACACACTTGGCGAGCTGATATACTTTTTTGAATTTGCCTGTGGAATAAGCGGTTACATGCTTGAAGTAAACCCATTTAACCAACCTCGCGTAGAAGCATACAAGAAAAACATGTTTAGGCTGTTAGGCAAAAAATAGAAAAGGTATAACGCAATAGACAAAAAAAACGTGGCTTATTGAGCCACGTTTTTTTCTATAAGCAATCATAGCCATTAAAAAGGCAAGTCGCCTTGCGGAGCCGTATTCTCGTTGAGAATTGACGAATAGTCGTCGCGAGAACGAGATTGCGAGGCATCCTGTTGGCGTTCAGAAGACTGGCTTTCGTTTTCTTCAGGTCTGTTGCGATTAGCCAAGACCGTGAAATTGTCGGCAACAACCTCGGTGATATAACGCTTGTTGCCTTCCTTGTCTTGCCAAGAACGAGTTTGAAGCTTGCCTTCAACATAAAGCTGCGTGCCTTTGCGTAAGATTTTTTCAGCTATTTCAGCCAAAGAGCGCCAGCAGACAACATTGTGCCATTCTGTTTGTTCGATACGTTCACCCTCACGATTTTTGTGGTATTCAGTAGTAGCAAGGGGAAAAGAAGCTTTTTTTACAACACTTGCAGGTTCGTCATAACGTGCTTCCTGAGGGAAAGAGACGACATCTGGATCCTTTCCAAGATTACCAATCAAGATAACTTTATTTACTCCAATCATAATTTAGTTGATGTTAATGTACAATAGATAGTGTATTTAGAAACACAATCCCATTCAAAAGCGAGTGCAAAGATAACAATTTTTTCCAACATTTATGCAGAATATTTGCTTTGAACGAGAAAATAGACAATCTCTAATAGATAAAGAAGGCTATCAACTTTTATAAAAATGGGAATGCCAAAAAGAAATATCGCATAGAAAATAAACAGAAAAGGCATCAGCCTATAAAAGCAGATGCCTTTTGTTGTGATACGTGCAAACTAAAAACTATTTGTCGAGTTCGCTCTGACGGAGCTGCTGGACATAGATGGCCTTGAGTTTGCGTTCCCGGGCGATAACCGAAGGTTTGGTGAACTTTTGACGATTGCGGAGTTCTTTAACCACACCAGTTTTTTCAAATTTTCTCTTAAGTTTTTTAAGAGCGCGGTCGATGTTTTCGCCTTCTTTAATAGGAACTACGATCATTGTAAATACCTCTTTCTTGTTAAGGGTTAATAAAAAATATCAAGGAATAGTACCTTATTCATTAGAAACAGAGATGACCTTGAGCTTCTGCATCTTTGAGAGCGGCAAGAATGCCTTTCTTGTTGATGATACGCATACCTTTGGCAGAGACCTTAAGGGTAATCCACATATCTTCTTCAGGGATGTAGAACTTTTTAGTCTGGAGGTTTGGAGAGAAGGTGCGTTTGGTGTGGATACGGGAGTGAGATACGTTGTTACCCACGATAACCTTCTTGCCAGTAATTTCACAAATCTTTGACATGACGATATATTTTAAGTTAATATACAATTCTTGTAATTTACAACAACGCAAGCATGACAATTGTTGAAAACGGGTGCAAAAGTCGTACTTTTTTTTTACATGACAAAAAAAACTTCCTTAAAAAAAAACCATCATTTGAATTTTAACATTTTCTAATATACAAAGCAAAATATATCAATCACATAATAAAACACATTATATATACTTTAACATTCTAAATAATGAAATAAAAACATAAAACTACGGAAAGAATAACAAAAAGAGAGGTACAAATCAATAAAAAAAGTTACTTTTGCACAATTAAAGTGAAAAAAATGAATATAAAAAAATTAGCCTCAAAGTCAATCTTAATCGTTGCATTGCTAATAACTTATACAGTAAAAGGGCAAAAAATAGTATTTATGCCGCAATGGACAGCACAGGCACAATTTACTGGATATTATGTTGCTTTGGAAAAAGGTTTTTACAAAGATGAAGGCATAGAGGTGGAAATAAAACATATAGGACAGACATCGACAGGCACATCGATGGAAATGATGCTGAACAATGAAGTCGACATAACCTGCGACCATCTAACCTCAGCCATAAAATATGCAGCACAAGGGCACAAAATAGTCAACATACTGCAAACATCGCAAAACAATGCATTAATGTGCGTAGGGAACAAGCCAATGAAAGACCTTACCAGCCTAAACGGCAAAGATATATCAGTATGGGTAAGCGGATATGGCGATATATGCACAATGGTAGAGAAAAAGAAGAATTTGCAAATAAACTGGATAAAAGCATTTTCAACCACGAATCTATTACTGTACAAGGCAGTAGACGCAACACTATGCTACAGCTACAATGAATTTTTGCAGCTACAACTTTCCATGGACGAAATACCTATTGAAAACACGCTATATTTTTCAGACTACGGATACAACTACCCTGAAGATGGAGTATATGTGACAGAAAAATATTACAATAGCCACAAAAACGAGATAGAAAAATTTGCAAGAGCCAGCAAGAGAGGATGGGACTATGCCCGGGAACATCCAGAAGAGGCGCTTGACATAGTGATGAGAATTACAAAAGCCAACAACATAACTACCAACAAAATCCATCAAAAACTAATGTTGCAAGAAATACTACGACTACAGATAAACAAGAAGACCAACAAGGCGGATTTTGCACCCATAAGCAAAGAGATGTACCAAATGATAACAACAGACATGCAAAATGCCAATCTGATAACAAACATACCACCATACAACTTAATATTTAGAGCAAACAACGAATAGAGAGAAATAACAAAAAAAAACAACAGCAAATAAATGGGTTCTACAAAATCATTTTCTGCACGACTAAGTCTCAATATAATACTTATAGTATCAATACTTTTTATCATAGCATTGACAGTTGTTGCCATATCATCGCACCTAATAATCCTTGACGAAGCGACAAAATCGGCACACAGTCTGTTAGACGCCTCAATAGCAGATATAGAGAAGTCGATACAAGCCGTAGAGATATCAACACATAGCGGAACATTTGTCGCCAAAGAAAAATTAAATGACGACAAATACGTAAGACATATCATCGAAACCGTTGTAACAAAAAATCCATACATCATAGGGGCTACGATAGCTTTTGCCGAAGGAGCACACAAAGGAGATCAATGGTATGCACCATACATTTCGACAGACAGCACGGGGCAAATACAAGCAATACAATTTGAAGAAGAAGGCTACGACTACTTCTACACCGACTGGTTTCAGATACCCTATATGCTAAAAAAGCCAGTATGGAGCGAGCCATATTACGATGATGGTGGGGCAAACAACTTCATAACAACATACAGTTATCCAATACTTGACGAGCAAAACAATGTCATAGCCATCATGACAGCCGACATAGCCTTAGACGCCATTGCACGCAAGATTTCGACAATAAAGCCATACCCACACTCACATACAATACTAATCAGCCGTACAGGTGCGTATGTAAACGCAAACAACGAAAACGGACTATTAGGCGAAACGATTATCAGCACAGCATTAGAAAATGGAGATGAAGACATACTAAATGCAAGCAAAGCCATACTCTCTGGCAATTACGGCACAGAACACGTTTATCAAGACGGGAAAAGCTCATTTATAGTACACGGGCCCCTCTGCAACGGATGGTCGGCAGCCATAATATGCGAATATAGAGACGTGCTGAAACATTCGTCGCAAATGCACATGATATTGATCGTAATAGGTCTTATTGGATTGCTGATAATGTTTATAATATGCTACAGCATCATACGTCGCATC
The DNA here is from genome assembly GCA_045598945.1 of Bacteroidales bacterium. Taxonomy (GTDB): domain Bacteria; phylum Bacteroidota; class Bacteroidia; order Bacteroidales; family P3; genus Colimorpha. Next base: position 18,252 of record JAZRVD010000159.1, read on the forward strand.
ACCAAACCAATTAGACTACTATCCGAGACGGCACTAAACATGGCAAAGGGCGATATCAACGCCAAGCTGCCAGAGATAAAATCGCAAGACGAACTTATGCGACTACGCAACTCGTTTGCCACCCTGCAAGAGTCTATCAACAACTACATAGATAAGCTGCAAAAGACCACTGCCGCCAATGAAAGGATGGAGAGCGAGCTAAACGTGGCACAAAACATACAAATGGGCATGCTGCCACAGAATTTCCCAAGTCAGCTACATGCGCTGCTGGAGCCCGCCAAAGAGGTAGGAGGAGACCTGTACGACTTTCTGCAACGCGACAACAAGATATACTTTGCCATAGGCGATGTATCTGGCAAAGGAGTACCAGCAGCATTGATGATGGCTATAACAAAATCGGCATTCCACTTTTACTCGAGACAAGACATCGGCATGAACGAGATATTGCAAAGGGTGAACAAAGCAATAAGCGAAGCCAACAAGAACGACATGTTTGTAACCTTCTTTGCTGGAATGATAGACCTGACAACAGGCATGATGGAATACTGCAACGGAGGACACAACCCAATAATTGTAGTGCCACCCGACGAGGAGCCATACTACCTGCACGCAAAAGCCAATCTCGCACTCGGCCTTTTCGACACATTCACCTACACTGACGAGAGTCTGCATCTAAGCAAAGGTACACGTCTAATACTCTACACCGATGGAGTAAGCGAAGCCGAGCGCGCCGACAGCCAACAATACGGCGACGACAGACTGTTGCAATGGGCCAAAGACAACGCTCGAAACATAACAACAGCAGATGGAGAAAAGAGTGAAAAGATTGTTGTAGAAAAGCTTTACGCCTCGGTGAAGGAATTTACCGATGGCAATGCGGCAAACGATGACATAACGATAATGTCTATCATTTTTTAGAACAAAATGATAGTAGAGATTGCCGACATAGAAGCTCCCGCCATTGCAGCATATTCAAAACTGACGGAGTCGCAGCTACGCAACAGATTGGAGCCAAAAAAAGGCATATTTATAGCCGAGAGTCCAAAGGTGATAAAGATAGCCTTGCAGGAAGGGTACGAAATACTGTCGATGCTGACAGAGCAGAGACATATAGATGGCGATGCCAAAGAGCTAATAGCCCAATGCGGCGATATTCCCATATACACCGGAGAAAAGGAGGTGCTACAAAAAATAACAGGCTATGAACTAACGCGCGGCGTGCTATGTGCCATACGTCGCCCTGCGATGAAAGATGCTGAGACATTGATAGATGGCAAAAAACGCATAGCCATACTCGACAACGTGGTAAACGCCACCAACACAGGAGCCATATTCCGAGCAGCCACCGCCTTGGGCATAGAGAGCATACTACTGACCAAGACATGCAGCGACCCTCTTAACCGACGATCGGTAAGAGTAAGCATGGGGACAGTGCTACAGATGCCATGGGGATATTTAGACGGAGACATACCGTCGAGTATGAAACTACTACACCAACATGGGATAAAAAGCGTTGCACTGGCACTTAGCGACAAAGCACTTGATATTGACGACGCCAAGATAGCCAATGAGGAGCGACTCGCACTGGTGTTAGGAACAGAGGGCGACGGACTAAGCGACGAAGCAATAAAGGCGTGCGACTATACAGCACGCATACCTATGCAACGAGGTGTCGACTCGCTCAACGTAGCAGGAGCGGCAGCAGTGGCATTCTGGGAGCTGAGAAAACGATAAAGACTATTTCTCATCAGAGAGAAAACGCTGAGCGGCAGTAATCAACATACTGTCGCAACCCAAGAGAGAAGCAATACGAAGAGCTTCATGAGGCGTCTCGCCACAATCGTCAGGGAGCAGCGTATAATCCATAAAACGATTGATGTTTGACGGAGAGAGAGGGATATTGTCGAGTCCCTCCACAAAACCGCGCACTCTGAGACAACGGCAATTTACGCCTACGCCGCCATAGTGCGTTGTAAGCACAGTGATACTATTGCGATGGCGCAATACGTCAACAATGGCGCAAACTATTGCCCGCCCTTCAACAGGATTGGTGGTACGTGCCGGCTCGTCGACAAGTATTAACAGCTGTTCGTGTTCCGAACGAGAAACCACATCGCTAATCTTCATTATTTCCGACGCATAAGAAGAAAGACCGTTCAACTCGTTCTGCTCGTCGCCGATACACATCACCACATCGTCGACCAAGACGATAGACGCACCAGATGCAGGGGCATACAGTCCACACTGAGCCATAATCTGAGCCACCGCCATACTTTTTAACAAAACTGTCTTGCCCGACATATTAGCCCCTGTTACAACGCATACGCCCTGCGAGACAGAGATGTCGACAGCCTGATAGCGAAGACCTAATTCAGCATTGCGATGTTGCAGACGCGGATTGACAAGCTGCTGGTAGGCAATACCATCTGCAACGACACAAGGAGCCACGAGATGCCACGAAAGAGCAAGCTTTGCCTTGGCAAGCAAAACATCGGCATAAGCCGCCTTGCTTAAAGCCTCGTCAAGAGCGTCTGCGTATGGAAACAGCTTTTGCTGCAACAATGCAATAACCTGCTGCTGCACCGTTTCTTGCATAGCAAAGAGCGAAGCTAACTCGGGATTATCCGTAGACTGTTGTAACTGACGTATTTGCGCTCTAAGATGTGGCAAGCGAGAGTCGTAAGAGTCATAAATATAGAAACTTGGCACACCTGTATTGTCGGGGTCGAGAATAGAAAAAACTGTCGAGAGCTCGGGCAAAGAGATAATTGTCGACAGCCCCAAGTTAGAAACAGCCGATTGAAGCTTGGCAACAAGCATGGCAAACTTCTTCAACTCGAAAAGTTCGACCTCGTTGAGCTGAATATGAGACGAAAGCGATTGAACAGTAGCTGATATATCGTGCAGCTGCATAAGGGCATGCTCGTATTCGACAACATGCTGCTGAAGGCTATCGTCTGACAGACATCGTAGCATAGCATCTATGTCGCTCCACAAATGTTGCAGCACGCCAATATCAGAAGAGAAAGGCTGATACAGCATAGCTTTACGTCCTGGAGCGGAGAGCAGGGAGAGGTTGTCGTAAACAAATTGCAGACCTGGTATAGATTTAAGATAATCCTTGAAAAGCGAAGCCATAAAACTTGATTAAATAATTTGTTGACATACGTCATAGACCGGCATCTGCAAAGCATCTGCAACAGCATCGCAGGCTTGGCGAGAGTCGAGACGAAAGCCTTGAGGAGAAGTGGGATTGAGCGTGAGTGCCAACAAATTAGACTTGCGAAGCACAGACACTCTGCCACCCTTTGAAAAAAAATTATATAACACCTGCTGTGTTACAAACAGCTTTGTGAAGTCGCGAACAACAAGATGACACTTGACAGCCTTTGCAGACAGCATCTTTATAAGACGATCGGTTACAGCGCCTGGTACATAAAACATTGTCCCAAAACGAAAAAGGTCGTTGCCCTGCGAGTCGAGAAGAAAAACAGAATCAACACCTAAACTATGAGGCACGTTATCACTATCTATAGCCCAAATACCTGACGACAAGCCTCCCAATACCGTAGCTACGGCCTCGTCGACCTCAGGAAGATTGATCAAAGAGCAGGCAAAACGCGTCTTGCTTACTAATTGAGGAATACTTGGCGAGACTGCAGCGCCTGTGGCAAGTACAAGCCCTTGAGTAACAGTAGGCGAGGCAAGGCTAAGGCGAGACAGCGCCCCATCGACAATTACCGTAGAGGAAGCAAGACAGGCAAGACTGTCGATAATAGAGACCAGAGCATCGGTAGTTGCCGGTCCAGAGAGAAGAGCCTTGCCCGAAGAAAGCACCTTGGCAGTAACAAGCCTGCCCAATGCAGTACGCTGCTGTCCCACATCGAGAATAGTAGATACAAGACGACGCATAGAATAATGACGCTCGGAAGTAACGAAAAAAGTATTGTCATAAAGAGTAACCTCCGGCTTGGCAGTAGCATAGACGCTATCCACCTGCTCGCCATCGACACCGATAGAGGTAACGGCGCAATGCAGTCCCATCTGGTGAATCCGGCGCAAGACATAATTGAGGCACACTGTTTTGCCAGTATTCTTTTCAAGTCCCACTATAGCCACCGACTTGCATGAAAGTATTTTAGAAATAAATGGCACGACTGTTACAAATAATATGCAAAAGTACATATTTTTGACGACATTGAGGCAAAAGGAATCCACCAATATACATTCCCCATCAATCGTATAATAACACCAAACATATTTACCCATCAAGAAAACGAATAATACGAATGCATATACCCAAACAAATCATCTAATCACAAAAAGAGAAGCCGAACAAATCAATTCGACAAAAAAACGTATCTTTGCAAAATATTTTTCAAATACAGCAATTAAAAATACAACCCTTAAAATATTCAACACAATGATTACTAACCTTGACGACCTCTTAGAACTCGTAAAAGAGAAAGGCAAGAAAAGACTGGTAGCAGCCTATGCCAACGACTCCCACACCATCGGAGCCGTAAGCTTAGCAGTAGACAAAGGAATTGTTGACGCCACCTTGGTAGGCGACATCGAGACAATAAAGAAAGTATGTGCAGAAGAGAACATCGATGTCAACAAGTTTACGTTGGAGCAAGAAGCCGACGAGACCAAAGCAGGAGTACGCGCAGTAGAGCTTATCAACGAAGGCAAGGGCGACCTGCTAATGAAAGGACTGCTCAGCACCGACAAGTACATGCGCGCCATCTTGAATAAAGAAAAGGGATTGATGCCTGGCAAGAAGACCGACATGCTGACCCATATAGCAGTATTTCAGATACCCAAATATCACAAGCTGCTCATCTGCTCTGACGTAGCCATAGTGCCAGCTCCCGACATGAAACAGAAGCAGGCCATCCTTGGCTACCTTGTAAGCACAGCCAAGAGCATGCAGATAAACAAGCCCAAAGTTGCCGTTCTTGCAGCCACAGAGCAGGTGTCGACAGGCATGCCGGCATGCGTAGAGGCCGCCATCATCAGCAAGATGGGTGAACGCGGACAGATAAAAGGCGCCATTATCGACGGACCATTAGCCCTCGATGTAGCAATAGACAAAGAGAGTGCACAGACCAAGAAGGTTGGTGGCGAGGTGGCAGGCGATGCCGACTGCATACTTTTCCCCAACATAGAGAGCGGCAACGTGTTTTACAAGGCCTGCACCAAATTTGGCGGAGCCGAGCTGGCATGTATGGTTGTAGGAGCCAAAGTGCCATGCGTACTTACCAGCCGTGGCGACAGCATCAACACCAAACTGTATAGCATAGCCCTTGCAGCCCTCAACACAAAATAAACAAAACAAAATATCAACTTGAAAAATATTCAGATTTCCATACCTGCCACACGCAAAATGGAAATCTGAATATTTATTATTGAACAAAATTTATGGACAATCATTTTGAAGAGATACCACTTGCCATAACCGTATGCGATAAAGAAGGCAAGATATTAGACATGAACGAACGTTCAGCGGCAACCTTCGCCAAATCTAGCGGCAAAGAGCTGATAGGCAAAAACTTGATGGACTGCCACCCCGAGGCGGCACGCAAGAAACTCAACAACCTGCTACAAGAGCCACGCATCAACGCCTACACCATCGAAAAAGAGGGCGTAAAGAAGATGATATACCAGACGCCATGGTATGAAAACGGTGAATTTGGCGGAATGATAGAATTCTCCTTAGTGCTGCCCGACAACATGCCCCATTATATTCGCAAACCAGTGCAATAAAACATCAGTAAGGTATACTAAATATATTTGCTAACTTATTTACTAAAACAAAATCTATAAACAAACAATGAAAAAGATTGCATTGATGATGTTAAGTTGCATGCTGATAATAACAAGCATAGCGACAGCCCAGACCAAGGGAAAGATAACAGGCAAAGTGGTTGACAGCAAAAGTGGCGAGCCTATAGAATACGCCTCTGTAGTGCTTCTCAAGCCCCAAGACTCATCAATGGTAAACGGCGGAACGACAGCCGAGAACGGCAGTTTTTCAATATCGGCGCCATACGGCACATACATATTGCGCATAACCTTCATGGGCTACGACGCCTATTATCACAACAGCCATGTAACACTGTCGAGCAAGAAAAACACTGTAGCCATGGGCAAGATACAGCTAAAAGCCAGTGCTACAATGATGAAAGAGGTAACGATAACCGCCGAACGTTCGATGGTAGAATACCAACTCGACAAAAGAGTTATCAACGTAGATAAAAACATAGTGAGCAGCGGAGGCACAGCGACAGACATTCTGGAGAACGTGCCATCAGTAGCCATCGACAACGACGGCAACGTAACGTTACGAGGCAGCACCAATGTTAAAGTGCTTGTCAACGGACGACCGTCAGAGTTGCTAAGCAGCGACCTCGAAACCCTCCTTGAACAGATACCTGCTACATCGGTAGAAAACATTGAGGTCATCACCAACCCGTCGGCAAAATACGACCCCGAAGGAATGTCAGGAATTATCAACATAAAATTGAAAGACCAGACAACAGCTGCATTAGGCTTGAACGGCATAATAAATGCAAACGGCGGCTTTCCGTTGCCATTCATGGTACCTGACGGGCTGCCCAAGTTCATGCCCACAGCCATGGGGAGCATAAACCTGAACTATACCACCGAGAAATACAACATCTTTATGAACGTCGACGGTGGCACACGCTGTCGCAGCAACCACAGTACCAACTACATAGAACGAAAATACAACGGGATAACCAACAGCATAGACAGCCTGATAGAAAACAACCAACGCAGATTTAACATGCTAAATGCCAAAATCGGTGCAGAGTATTTTATCGACAAAAAGACATCACTCCTTTTCAGCTATCAGATACGCCGAGGCGACCACAACCGCATGAATGCAATAGACGCAAAAGACCTGCTATACAACGACAGCATGCGCTACGACCAATGCGACACCAACCTCAACGACCACATCAACCATACCTTCAACCTCAGTTTTGTGAAAAAATTTGACAAACCCGACCAAGAGCTAAGCGTAGATGTAACCTACGGACACCGCACAGGCGAAGGCACCGGCTATCAAGAACAGACTTACTTTGGCAATGCCATCTGGGACAACTACTACCTGCGCAACACCACTACCGACCAAGCATCCAACAACTTAAATATCCGTGTCAACTACACCCATCCTTTCAACGAAAAGATGAGATTGGAGACGGGCTACGAGGGACGCGTACACAGCTCCGATCAAGACTACCTATACTGGATAACAAAATATGACCCATCGCACAACCTGTTCACCTCACTCGACCAAACATCGTCAACACACTATGTATCGAGCCAACAGATACATGCCATATACGCAACCTTTGGGGCAAAAATATTCGACAACATGTCGGCGCAAGCAGGTCTGAGAGCCGAATACAGCGACATAAAAGGAAAAGACAAAAACCACGAAGAGGCATCTGACGTTTTCAAACAATACTACCAACTCTACCCCACCCTTCACCTGAGCTACGACATCAACAAAGACCAAAGCATACAGTTCAGCTACAGTCGTAGGGTACGTCGTCCAAGAATGCACGACCTAAACCCCTATCTCGATGTGCGCGAGGGACAAGAGCTAAGCTTTGGAAACCCGGGCATCGACCCCGAATTTACCAACGCCTTCGAGTTATCGTACAACTTCGGCTACAAAAAAATCAACCTGTTCACATCAGCATATTTCCGCCAGACCAACAACATGATGACGCGCTACGGATTTATATGGGACGACGACAACGTAGACTTCTATTCCAACTGGATGGTATACAACAGCGAATATGACGGATATTGGGCCACAACATGGCAGAACCTCGCCAAAGGGCAAAACTACGGCTTGGAATTTATATTTGACTACCAGATACTAAAATGGTGGAAATTAAACCTCAGCATCAACCTCTACGAAAACTATATAGAAGGCACCGAATTGCTTAACGAAAGCAGCAAGAAGGCCTTTAGAGCATCGGGGAAATTCAGCAGCTTTATGAATCTGCCTTCAGGATGGACAATACAACTGTCCGGACAATACAGAGCGCCATTCATGGACCTGCAGTCAGAGATGATGGCATCCTACTGGGCAGACCTTGCAGTAAAGAAAGACATACTCAACAACCGCGGAACAATAAGCCTAAGAGTTGCCGACGTGTTCTGTACTGGAGGCTGGGGCCATATCACAGAGAGCGAGCAGATATATCGCAAATTCTACTCCAAGCGCATCTCACCATCTGTCATTCTCGGATTCTCGTACAAACTTAACAACGGACTAAAAGCCAATCGCAAACACAATAATGATTCCGACGAAGAATACGAAGGAGACAACGGAGGAGAAGAATAACACAACACCAACCACCGCCACGAATCAACAATTCAAAATAAGAGATAACGAAGGGCGTACCGAGATCTGGGATCCGGTACGCCTACGTTATGTAGCACTCACACCCGAAGAATGGGTGCGACAAAACATAATACATTATCTACATCACTCACTCGGCTACCCCTTAGAAATAATGCAGGTGGAAGGCAGCATAACACTAAACAAGACCACCCGCCGTTGCGACATTGTGATATACAACAAAGAGCTTAAACCTGTCATGATTGTAGAGTGCAAGCAGAGCAACGTACCTATAAATCAAAAAGTAGCCGACCAAGCCTGCCAATACAATGCAGCGCTCAATGTACCATATCTGCTACTAAGCAATGGCATAAAGACGCTATGCCTACAGGTAGACAAAAAAGAATGCAAACTAAAACAAATAGATAAAATACCTACATACAATGAGATAAGATAAAAACACCAAGAAAAAACCATATATAATTCATCATTGTATACTAAAAAAATAAAAAAAACGTTGAACGCCCTTTATATTTTACAAAAAAAAATGTACTTTTGCAAACGCATTAAGAACTAAACATACAGCCTATCGAAGAAACACTTATCAGTTAACTCACGCTGGCACAGAAAAATAACGAAAGTACCAGCATAAAACACGACAAACAATGGCTATAGACAAAAGTACATTAAGCGACAATGAACTGATAACAGGGTACATGCAAGGCGACTACAACTGCTTTGAAATTCTTTTTGCACGTCATCAGGCTAAAGTATACGGATACATCATATCGGTAGTAAAAGACAAAGATGCAGCCGATGACATATTCCAGGACACATTCTACAAGGTGATAGTAACCATCAATACAGGTTCCTACAAAGAAGAAAACAAATTCATCCACTGGGTGATGCGAATCACCCACAACCTTATTGTAGACTATTTCCGCCAAAACAACAAGATGCCATTGGTGCCAAACAAACCAGACTGCAACGTAGTTGAGACACTTAAGATAGAGGACACCAATATAGAAAACGCCATCATCAACTCACAGACCAGCCAGACAATACGCAAACTGGTGAAAATGTTGCCTCCCGATCAGCGCCGCGTAGTAATACTGCGCCATTATGGTCATTGCGACTTCAAAGACATAGCTGCACGCACAGGAGTAAGCATCAACACAGCATTAGGGCGCATGCGCTACGCCATTCTCAACCTGCGCAAGCTGGCCAAAGAGCACAACATGTACATAGAGCTATAACAACAAGCACTATACATTACATGATATTTCAAAAAACGTTATGCCGCCGAAAGCAGCATAACGCTTTTTTATGAGAACTACATATCTGTTGTTCAAACTCGAACGAAGAATTAGCGAATGTATTATACGCAGATCGTTTGAGAAACGTTTTCGATAAGCCGAGGCGAGGAAAAGCGAAGCTTTTGCTGTGCCGAGTCGAGAAAACGGCACTATAAAATAGAACATTTTTTGTATTTTTGCATAAGTCTCAACAAAGCCATATAATACAAACAAATAATTAATCATCAACACCATAATGAAAAAATACGCACTACTATTATTAGGACTTGTAGCATTAACGTCATGCAAACACGCCGTAGATAACAAAACAGACAACATCATCGGCAAACAAAAAATAGAAATTACCGACGGGAAACTCACACCAGAAATGCTTTGGTCGATGGGGTCGATGGGAGCATATACCGTGTCGCCTAACGGCAAACAGATAGCCCACACCATCACATACTTCTCTTTAGAGCAGGACAAAGGCAACAGCGACATATACCTCATGCCATCCGAGGGTGGCGAATCAAAACAGATAACCCGAACAGCCGAAGGCGAATACAACCTTACATGGTTAGACGACAACAAACTCGCCTTCATACGTGGCACCAACATCGTTGCTATCGACATCAACACATTGCAAGAGACACTCATCGCATCACTCAACAAGCCCATCGAAGGCTTTATGGTAGCCCCCGACAAGAAAAGTCTGGTATATATAGCCACTGTTGACGTTATTAAACCTGAGCATATAGACAAACTTTATGACGGATTAGATAAGACCACCGGACGCATCAACGAAGACTTGATGTACCGCCACTGGGACCAATGGGTAGACAACTATCCACACATATTCTATATGCCACTTGTCAACGGCATCGGCGATACCACAAAGACAGTAGACCTGCTTGCCAACGAGCCATACGAATGTCCCATACGTCCATGGAACGGCATAGAGCAATGCTGCTACTCGCCCGACTCCAAACAGATAGCCTACAGTTGCAAAAAGCAAGTAGGCTACGAATACGCCCATTCCACCAACACCGACATATACCTATACAACATTGCCGATCACAGCGTAACCAATCTCTCGGAAGGCATCATGGGCTACGACAACTCGCCAGTATTCAGCCACGATGGCAAATATATAGCCTGGGAGAGCATGGAACGCGACGGATATGAAAGCGACAAGAACAGGCTAATGATACTCGAACTTGCCACCGGTACAAGAATCGACCTCACAGAAAACTTCGACTACAGCGTAGCTGGTCTGACATGGAGCGACGACGACAGCCAGATTGTTGCCGGAGTACAGCACCAAGGCACACGCGAACTCTTTGCCTTCAACATTGCCACACGCAACATTCGCCAGCTGTCGCAAGACAATCACTACATTACAGGCTACCAACTGCACGGCAAAGACATCTACGCCTCCGAGACATGGTCAGACAAGCCAACCGACCTATACCACTACTCGCTCACCGACAGCATGGCAACAGGCAAACAACTTACCGCCATAAACAACGACGTAGTGTCGCAGCTACGTTTTGGCAAATGCGAGAAACACTGGGTGAAAACCGTCGACAACAAAGAAATGCTAACATGGGTAGTATACCCTAACGACTACGACAGCACCAAGAGCTACCCGGCACTGGTATTCTGCCTTGGAGGTCCGCAGGGCTTGTGCGCACCCACATGGGGCAACAGATGGAACATGGCACTGTACAGTGCCGCAGGATATTTCGTTATCATGCCCAACCGACGCGGCTGCACGAGCTTTGGCAGTGAATGGGTAGAAGAGGTTAGTGGCGACTATGGCGGACTGGCCATGCAAGACCTCATGGCTGCCGCCGACCAATGTGCAAAGGACATCAAAGGCATAGACCCAGAAAGACTTGGAGCCTTTGGAGCTTCGTTCGGCGGATATAGCGTCTACTGGTTAGAAGGCCACAACGACAACCACCGTTTCAAAGCCTTCTTCGCCCACGACGGCATCTTCAACCTTGAACAAGAATATCTCGAGACAGACGAGCTGTTCTTCGCCAACTGGGATTTTGGCGGCAACTACTGGGACAAAAGCAACAAGAAAGCACAAGCCTCATACGCCCAATCACCACATCATTTTATAGACAAATGGAATACGCCGCTCTGCGTAGTACACAGCGAATTTGACTTCCGCATCGCAGCTTCACAAGGCATGGCGGCTTACAACGCAGCCAAACTAAAAGGACTTGACGCACGCTACCTCTATTTCCCCGACGAGACGCACTGGGTAAACCGTCCACAGAACACAGTGCTATGGAACAGAACACTTATAGACTGGTTTGACCGATACCTCAAATAATACAAAGATATATACCCTAAAAATAACATCTCGTTGAAGCCCACTCCAACGAGATGTTATTTTTTTCAACGCTTTTACTATGCCGAGACAAGAAAACAACTATTGCAAGATAATGAACAAAAAACGCCCCAGAGAGACAAAAATTTTCAGCCCGACGGCAGCACCTTGAAAATAAACGAACTAATGATAGACACCGAAGATAAAAACTATCCGCACAACATTACTCACGCAGAATGGCACATCACCAAAAAACGAAGAAGTACACTAAAACAAGACACTCAACACATATCAATAGCATTACCCAGCACTACTCCATTATAAATATTTTCGAATGATTTTTTACTGTACTCGCAAAATCCGATAAATTACTATTCATTTCATCAGCCTCATAAAACCATTCTTCAGCCTTTTCGTCCGATTGTTCAACACCAATACCTCTTGCATAACATTCAGCGACAATACGCTTAGCTTTTTTATTGCCATTGCGGGCAGACTTGTAGACCATACGAAAAGCTGCTTCTTCCGACTTTTCAACTCCTTCTCCAGCCATATAACAGCAGCTTAAGTTAAGCTGGGCGACATCGTCATTTTGTTCGGCAGCCTTTTTGAACCATCTAACCGCCTGCGAAAAAGATTGTTCAACACCTTCGCCTTCGTAATAAAACTTACCCATAAGGTTCTGTGCTTTTGCATAACCAGCATCTGCCGATCTACGATACCAACGTATAGCGTCCTTAATAGAGCTCTCACCTAAGAGACCCTTTTTATAAATATCACCCATGCTATACATGGCATCCCAACTACCATTTTCACTTGCCTGCTCGTACCAAAATATTGCTGTATCAAGATAGGCACCATTGTAGGTACTTCTTTCATATTCAAGACCCCCCTCATGCTTTTCAAAATATTCGTGACCTACCAGATATTGTGCTTTGGCATATCCATATTCAGCAGCAATCTTTATTAATCTACTGTAATCATCAGACCTCCAACTATTTTTACATATAATCGCAATATTGTATATAGCACGAACATTACCTTGTTTGCCTGCTTCAAGCATTAGTCCCTCCGCTTTCTTCTTATCAACATTCACATAGATTCCGTTATAATAACAATAGGCCAGGCCAGACATACCAACGGCACTACCTTGGTCAGCAGACTTTTTATACCACTCCCACGCCTTGGTATAATTATCTTCCGTGCCTATGCCATATTGGTAACAGAAACCCAGATAGCCCTGAGCATCAGCGTCGCCTTGTTGCGCAAGCCTATAATACCGTGCAAAATCTTCTGGCTTGACCGACTCTCTGCTTTGTGCAGAAACGTATACGTAAACCGTGCAAAACAATGCAATAAAAAGTACAAAGAATTTTTTCATATAAAAATATTTAGAAGATACATTAAACAGTATTAACACTCTTTCCCAAAAAAAGTAAGAGCATTTATGTTTGCAAAATTATATCAATACAAACTTAAAACATAATTACAAGCATCAAAAAACAACAATTTTTATGTAAGAAGTTTTAATAATGTACATACATACAATATACGAACAGAAGTAATAGTTATTTTCTGAGCTAAAACAACTTTCGGGTTAAACTCAAAATGATGTGAAACGTCATATATGCTTTGTACCAAAACGAAAAAGAGAAACGATATTCGATAATGCAGTTAGGCTGACAAAGAGAATGACAGAAGCGAAACGCTCTCAAGTCGTTTAATCATTTATCAATATTACTGTCCGCTAAATCACAAATCGTATAGTTTAATCCATTGATAGTAAGAAATTACGCTATACTTGTGTTTATGGCAAGCCCCCCCCCTTATTATTCTTTTGTGTTATCAGGTGGTGAGTCTGCCATTTTCGTGAG
>JAZRVD010000160.1:0-1308 GCA_045598945.1 Bacteroidales bacterium
TGCGACAGCGTGGTGAAGATGACATTGAAAGTCTACGATACGGTACATGTAGCAGTTGACAGTCAGCGTTGCTACAACAAGCTCCCATTTGCTTGGAACGGAGTGCAGTTTGACGAGGCAGGCACACAGCGTGCAACGTTAAAGGATAAGCATGAGTGCGACAGCGTGGTAGCGATGACACTCTCTGTAATACCTATGACGGAGCAGACTGTCGACACGGCGGTATGCGACAATCAGTTCAACTATTTGTGGCATGGTCAGACCGTAACGTCTGTCGGTAATTATAGTTATAAGTCTAAGTCGGTGCTTACGGGTTGCGATAGCATGACAACGCTGCATGTATCTGTGAAGTACGGTGTTTCTGGCTCTGCCGACACTTCGGTATGCGACAACATGTTGCCTATGGACTGGCACGGACGTCATTTTACGCAGTTCAACGTAGAGCAGGTGCTGCCAGGTCTCAAGGCGTCGAACGGCTGCGACAGTACGGCGCATATCAAGTTGCTTAGCAAGCCTACCTATACAGCCACTATCGATACCGCCTGTTGCAACTCTGCTATGCCGCTGTCGTGGCGAGGCGAATATTTCGAGACAGCAGGCGAGCAAGATGTTACTCTGCAGGCGGCTAACAAGTGCGACAGCGTTGTAACCATGCGTATGGCAGAGTTGCCAGAATACAATGTGTCTGACGAGGTAACATTCTTGAAGAAAGATCTTGCAGCAGGTTGCCGTTATCTCGATACACTGTTTATGGAGACTACCACAAGCGGTGAATATCGTTTGGCACGTACTACTACCGACGGTTGCGACAGCATTGTAACGCTCACCGTCAAGGTAATAGAGAATGTGGATTCTACTCTGACGCTCACCGTGTGCGACAGCTGGATGTGGGGCGACAGGCGTTTCGAGGCTTCTACAGAGGTGGATAGCACTATAGTAGGTGTCAACGCTCCCGACACATTGGTACATCTGCATCTCACTGTCAACAAGAGCAGCGCGGCAAGAGATGTTTATGAGACAGTGTGCGACAGCCTTGCACGTTGGAAAGGCTATGCCCATCTCACGCAGACAGACAGCTACACCTTCGACACTCTCAATGCAGTAGGTTGCGACAGCACTGTAACACTGCATCTTACTGTTGAAAAGAGTACTACTGGCGATACTACAGCCTTTGCTTGCGACAAGTTCGATTGGTACGAGCATCAGAACATCGTCAGCAGTAGCGAGAGTTTGACGCATACCTTTGTCAAGGGCAATGCCGCAGGTTGCGACAGCACTGTAACACTGCATCTTACTGTTGAAAAGAGT
>JAZRVD010000161.1:0-1003 GCA_045598945.1 Bacteroidales bacterium
TACCTAAACCAGTACACAGGAGGCGCCAGGACAGACGCACAAGGGCGCACGATCGAGGGCAGCGTAAGGCTTAAGGGTAACAATACATTTAACAATTTTGACCAGCATAATTACGACTGGGACGCACTGAGAAAAAAAGCAAAAGGAGTAAAAGTATGAGTACAGCATTAGCTTTAACTTTAGAGGACTACGTAGTAAGACGTGTACAGGAGCTGGAGCAGCAGCTTAATGAGCTTAACGTGGCAAACGCTAAATTATTGGTGGAGGTAGAGCGACTTAACGTCGCTCGCCGTTATGTAGCTGACAGGGTAAGAGGCAACGACTACGACAGCTTAGTAATTGATAGCGAGTACAGCAGCAGCACGGTGGCCACGATACTGGAGGCGTTAGAGCTGCCTTATCCATACGACTGGGACGCCTTGGAAAAAGAGGCAAAAGGAGTAAAGGTATGAGGGTAGGACTGGTAGACGTAGACGGCCACAACTTCCCAAACATAGCGCTAATGAAATTAAGCGCATACCACAAGCAGCAGGGCAACCACGTAGAGTGGTATAGCCCTCTGCTTTCTGGGCATATGGACAGGGTATACGTAAGTAAGGTCTTTAGTTTTACGCCAGACATAGATTACTACATAGACGCCGACGAGATCGTAAAAGGCGGCACGGGCTACGCTATAAGCCTACAGGGCGGTAAAGAGGTATATAGCAAAAGTAGCGACAGAGAGCTGTCAGAGCTTATAGAGCATATGTACCCAGATTACTCTTTATACCCAGAACTTACAAAGGACAAAGCGTACGGCTACTTAAGCCGTGGCTGCCCCTAGGGGTTGCAGTTTTTGCCATGTTAAGCCAAAGGAGGGCAATAGTCACAAAGTGGCAGACCTTAGCGAGTTTTGGGACGGCCAGAAAAACATAGTATTATGCGATCCTAACATATTAGCGTGCAGGGAAAGTAAAGAGCTCCTGCAGCAGCTGGCAGACAGTAAGGCCTACGTGGATTTTAA
>JAZRVD010000162.1:0-2988 GCA_045598945.1 Bacteroidales bacterium
GGGCAAGTCGCTGGGCAACTTCATCACCCTCGACGAGTTTTTCACTGGCAGCCACAAAAGCCTGCAACAAGCCTACTCGCCCATGACGATACGCTTCTTTATACTGCAAGCGCAATATCGCAGCACCGTGGACTTCAGCAACGAGGCACTACAAGCTGCCGAAAAAGGCTACACACGCCTGATGCAAGCCTACCACGCCATAAAGAGCCTGACGGCATCCAAGACGTCGAGCGTAGACATCAGCAGCTTCCGCACCAGATGCTACGACGCCATGAACGATGACTTTAACACCCCCATCGTCATCTCCACACTCTTCGACCTCGCCAAAGTAATCAACAGCACCGCCGACCGCAAAAGCACACTGACACAGAACGACATCGACGAGATAAAGAACGTCTTCGACACATTCCTCTTCGAGATATTAGGCATGAAGGACGAAGCCTCGAACAACAACACAGCCGTCATTGACGGACTGATGCAGATGATACTCGGCATGCGCGCCACCGCCAAAGCCAACAAGGACTGGGCCACCAGCGACAAGATTCGCGACGAGCTGTCCGCCTTGGGCATCACCGTAAAGGACGGCAAGGACGGTGCAACATACACCCTATAACACACGTTGCAGTCAGCCACACAAGACACGATGACTGACTGCAACGGTTATTACACCACCCCCTTTTACAATGTCTCTAATACTCGACACACCTTGGTATTTCATACCTCTATGTATAGCTATAGGCGCGATATACGCCGTATTGCTGTACTATATACCATTTAGGGGACAGAAGCCCAAGATGGACACCGTGCCGTTGCGTATAGCCTCGCTGCTGCGATGCGTAGTGGTAAGCGTCATAGCCTTCCTGCTGCTGTCGCCACTGATAAAAAGCGAAAGACACGACACCCAGCAGCCTATCATCATCATAGCGCAAGACAACAGCCAATCGATAGCGCTATGCAACGACTCGGCATACTACCGCACCGACTATGCCGACAAGATGCACAGCACTATAGCCAAGCTGAAAGAAAACTACGAGGTGGCATGCTACACCTACGGCGGCAGAGTAGTAGAGAACGAAACGCCAGACTACAGCGAACACCACACCGACATCAACGCAGCCATAGCCGAGCTGCAACAACTATACTACGGCAGAAACATCGGCGCCATAGTGGTGTGCGGCGACGGCATATACAACAGCGGACTTAACCCTGCGACAAATATCAGCTCGTCGCCATTCCCCATCTACACCATAGCCATGGGCGACACCACCCCACAATGCGATGCCGCCATAACAGCCGTCAGGCACAACCGCATGGCATATATCAAGACAAAGGCACCTGTAGAGGTTACCTTGCAAGGCACAGAGCTGAAAGGCTCGAAACAGACGCTGACCATAACCCACAAAGGACGAAAGATAGCGTCAAGCGAGGTAGTATTCAGCAGCAACAGCTTCACTACCACGCTACCTATAAACATCGACGTGGGCGAGACACCCGGCTTGCAAACCTTTACCGCCACCCTGTCGCCAGCAGCAAAAGAGACAACAACACGCAACAACGTCAGCAGCTTTAGCATAGAAGTCATCGACGGTCATATCAACGTAGGCTTGTTGGCAGCAGCGGCTCACCCCGATGTGGCAGCACTGCGTCGCAGCATAGAACGCAACGAGAACTACAAAGCCACCGTAGCCATAGGCAACGAGATAGACAAGGTAGACCTCAAAGAGCTCGACATAATAGTGCTGCACAACCTGCCCTCCGCCACACGAGAGGTTGATGTCTCCAACAAGCCAGCACTATTTATCGTAGGCAGCCAGACCAGCCTTGCACGCCTCAACACACTGCGTCGCGGCGTAGAGATAAACGCCAAGATAGACAAAAACGACGATGTTACCGCCATACACAACAAAGACTTTGCCAACTTCGCACTCAGCGAGCAAGCTATAAAGACAATAGAGCAGCTGCCCCCACTCGCAAGTCCATACGGCGAATACAGATGCTATGGCAACACCTTCGCCCTCTTCAACGCACAGATAAGCACAGTAAAGACAGACCAGCCCCTTGTGGCCTTCGCCCAGCAGCACGGCTTGCGCAGCTCGTTTATCTTTGGCGAAGGGCTGTGGCGATGGAGCCTCTACGACTACGAAGCCAACGGCACCTGGGACAGCTTTGACGAGCTTGTAGCCAAGACATTGACATACACCGAACAGCAAAACGACAAACAACGGCTGCACGTCGAGACCAAAAACATATACCACGAAGACGAGCCTATAGTGATAACAGCTCAACTGTACGACGACAATTACGAGCCTACCAACCAGCCCGAAGCAACCATAACCATCGACGGCACCAAGCACACCATGGGCAAGACGGGCGACAAGGCAACAGCAGGCTACAGGCTCACCATCCCCACCCTGTCGTCAACAGACAACGACAACACGCACCACACCCACACATATACCGCAACAGCAACCTACGGCGGACAGACATTCAGCCGGTCGGGGTCGTTTGTGGTAGAAACGTCCAACCTCGAAGAGCTGACCCTGTGCGCCAACCATAGCCTGCTCAACACCATAGCAACAAGCAGCGGCGGCGTGATGCTGCAAGCGCGCAACATAGAGCAGCTGCCTCAAACAATAAGCCAACGCGAAGACCTGAAACCCATCATACACACCCACACCACCTACAGCGACCTCATAGCCCTGCCTTGGGTATTTATATTGATACTGCTGTTGCTAACTGGAGAATGGGTGCTACGCAAATATTACGGAGAATTATAACAACTTGACATCATGAAAAGATACCACATACTATACGTCTGTGTCATAGCGCTGTGTATAAGCTGCGCCAAAGACAGCGAAGAGCCATACACGCCAACGACAGTCGGCAACGAACGCAGCTACACGCCAAAGGACATTGCCGACACATTCTACTTCATAGCAGCACCCGACAACTACATACAATTCTCGCGAGGCAACCTGCAATACAACG
>JAZRVD010000163.1:0-1124 GCA_045598945.1 Bacteroidales bacterium
AAGCCCTACCTCGCCGACAGCCGCAAGGTCTACAGGATAGGCGTCAAGTTTGGCAAGGAGAGCGGCACTATCGACGAGAGGCAGGTGGCAGAAGGTGTATGATTATAAAAAAACATTCTGTTATGAAGTATCCTATTGGTGTACAAAGTTTTGAGAAACTTCGCGAGGAGAATTATGCGTATGTAGACAAAACTGATTTGATTTATGAATTGGCTCATCAAAGCATTTGCTTTCTCTGCCGACCTCGCCGTGTTGGTAAGTCGCTGACGCTCTCTACGTTGAAATGCTATTTCGAGGGCAAGAAGCATCTCTTCGAGGGCTTGAAGATAATGGATATGGAACAGAAATGGGAGGCGTACCCGGTGTTTCATATCGATTTCAACGGCTGCAACTTTTTGGAAGAGGATGAGTTGAAAAATAAGTTGGATAGTTGTCTTGAATCATGGGAAAGACAATACGGTGTAAAACAAGTTGCAGAAATACGTGGTATTCGTTTCGCAAATGTTCTTCAGCAAGCTCATCTTCAGACGGGCAAACGCGCCGTGGTGCTGATAGACGAATACGACAAGCCGCTTTTAGACACCATGGGTATATCGTCTGAAGAGAAGAATAGAAACATTCTCAAGGCTTTCTATTCAGTCTTCAAGCTTGCCGACGAGCATCTGCGTTTCGTGCTGCTAACGGGCGTTACCAAGTTCTCGCAGGTTAGCGTATTCAGTGGCTTCAACCAGCCTGTGGATATAAGCCTGTCAAAAAAGTATGAAGCATTGTGCGGAATAACCGAGGCGGAATTGTACAGTTATTTTGATGATTCAATAAGGCAAATAGCAGCAGAAGAGCAATGCACTGTAGAAAAGATGAAGCTTAAGTTGAAAAAGCAATATGATGGTTATCATTTTTCTACTGCTATGACGGATGTTTATAATCCTTTTAGCATTATAAATGCTTTTGACGGTTTGTCTATTAGCGACTATTGGTTTGCAACAGGCACGCCGACCTATCTGATAAAATTGATGAATAGTTGTAGTCAGAAGATAGAGGATTTGTTGCAGAGTTGGTATGACCAGTCGCAGTTTATCGACTACAGGGCTGATATCGAGGCACCGGTGCCGATGTTGTATCAG
>JAZRVD010000164.1:0-4667 GCA_045598945.1 Bacteroidales bacterium
CCCTGCCCTCGACAGGCGGCAGTCACAACACGCGCAACGCTCCGAGCGACATGCCCTTCAACGTAACAGGCGCCAACGGCTCGTCGCAAGAGATGATGAACCCCTTTGTGCTGCCAGGCATAAAGAAAATAAAGGTACACTCGCAGCTTAGCGAGAACTACACCCTCGACAACTTTGTAGAAGGCGAATGTAACCGCCTTGCACGCTCGGCAGGCTACGCCATAGCCCAGAAGCCCGGCACCACAGCCTACAACCCCTTGCTACTGTACGGCGGCGTAGGACTCGGCAAGACGCACCTCGCCAACGCCATAGGCCTCAAGACCAAAGAGTACCACCCCGACAAGACGGTGCTATACGTTACCTCCGAACAGTTTATGCAGCAATACGCCGACGCCGGCAAGAGCAACAGCACCAACGACTTCATCCACTTCTACGAGATGATAGACGTGCTGATAATCGACGACATACAGTTCTGGGCCAACAAGGCATCGAAAACCCAAGAGGCATTCTTCTACATCTTCAACTACCTGCACCAGCGCAACAACCAGATTATAGTAACCTCCGACAAAGCACCCAGCGAGCTGTCGGGTCTCGACGCCCGCCTTATCTCGCGCCTCAAATGGGGACTCTCCGCCGACCTGCAGGCTCCCGACGTAGAGACAAGGATATCCATACTGAAGAAGAAGCTTGAGAACGACGGTATAGAGATGCCCTACGACGTAATAGAATACCTCGCCTACAGCATCAATACCAACGTACGCGAGCTGGAAGGCGCCCTTGTAAGCCTGATGGCACAGTCGTCGCTCAACAACAAGCAGATAACCCTCGACCTTGCCAAGCAGATGGTCGACAAGTTTATCAAGAGCACGTCGCACGAGGTAACGATAGACTACATACAGAAGATAGTGTGCGACTACTTCAATCTCTCTGTCGACAGCATCCAGTCGCGCACACGCAAGCGCGAGATAGTGCAGGCGCGCCAGCTGACGATGTACTTTGCCAAGAAGCTCACCAAGTCATCGCTTGCCGTGATAGGCATGCAGTGCGGCAACAAAGACCACGCCACAGTGTTGCACGCCTGCAAGACGGTAGCCAACCTGATAGACACCGACAAGCAGTTCCGCTATTACGTTAACGACCTCAACAAGCTCTTCCAGAACTAAAAAGCATCTTGCATTTTTTATGATACTACAAAAAAGGCGCCCATTCAAGCGCCTTTTCTTGTTGTATGTTTTATCTATTCATCACGCACTATCACGTTAGATTGCGATAGAGGGGAATAGCGGGAATTAGAACTTGAGCATGATGCCGACCTTGAGTGGATAGGTGTCTTGCGACATGTTTTTGAGCACAGAGACTGTGGGGATCTGAAGGAAGAGTGCGAAGTGGGAATAGCAAAAATAAGCTCTTATGTCGAATTTTACGGGGTTGATGTAGCCCGACATGTCATCGTAGTATTCTGGCATGGTTCTGTTGTTGCAACTGTATTTGAAACCAGTGTTGTAGCTGGTGTAGTTGATGCCGATGATGCCAGTGAAGCCGAAGGAGAGTTTGTCGGTGAGGTTGAAGTCGAAGCCGATGGGTATGTTGATGTAACGCGTAACAAGACGTGTCTCATAGATGCCGTCGGGCAGATAAAGAAGCCCCTCTTCGTCGAGCTCACCATAGTCGTATGCGTCTAACGTGGTTGGAGTATAGAATTCGTTGACAAAGACCCAAGGGTAGTTCATCATAAATACCGAAGATTCATAGCCAATACCGGCGTAGAAGCTAATTCTATCTAAATTGATGAAGTCATAGGAGAGTTCCAACTGCCAGCTGTTGAACCAAGGGCGCGTGCCATAGTAGCCAGGCGCAACTTGAAGGCCGTTGAAGACCTCATCGCCCATGCCACACCATCCCATGGCGAAGTTGAAATTGATATCGTCGGTAAACCTGTCGGCGTAGCTCTTTGCCGACGTGCCGAGCATCAGAGCTACAAATATTATAAGGAGTGCTTTTTTCATATCAAAAATGTATTAAAAATTGCTATTAGAGAATGCTATTTGTCTAAATGGAAGCCGAGACGGAGCATGAGTGAGCCGATGTTGCGATACTTGGCTTTGAGGTAGTCTTCGGCAATAGGTTTCTTGGAGTTGTTAGAATAGTCGATAAGATGACGGCCGAAACCAACAAAATAGATACCTGCACTAAGTTTCTTGCCGTAGAAGATACCAGCGCCGAGCTGCCACGTCATAGCGCCATGCGTGGAGTATCTAAAGTCGTTGACATTGTCTTTGTTGCCTTCGCGGCTGATAAAGAACCAGTCGTAGCCCAAGCCAAACTCGCCATAGGCCTTAATAGAAGGGGTGATGGGATGACGGTAGGAGAGACCTGCCAAGAAGGGGATGTTGAAATAGTTGGGGATAGAGGCGCGGCAGTCTTCGTATATTCTACGGTTGTCGCGACGGATATTGTTCCAGTAGAAGCTTGCCTCGAGATATGGCACAATGTCGCCGAAAGTTTCTTCTATAGCATAGCTGTAGCGATAGGTGCCGCCGATGCCGATGATAGCGTCGCTGGCGATGTCGGAGCGGGTCATAGCGGGATAGCCTGGAAGATACTCGAGGTTGGCGTTTTGATGGAAGAAGCCAACAGGCTGTGTAACATTGAAAAAGAAAGACGAGTTACCGAAAGACTTGGAGTCTTCTTGAGCAAAGGCGGCGCCAAAGAGAAGGATAGCCGCAAGAGAGAAAAGAATTTTTTTCATATATATAAGTTTTATGCACGATGAAAAAACGCCTTGCTAAAGCATCTGCAAAGATACACTTGTTTTTTGCATTATCCAAACATATAATGACATATAACGGCATTTTAGCATAAAAAATATACATTTATGCTTTTTTTTGTACCTTTGCAAATCAAATTAAAACACAATACTTGATGAAAAAAGAATTACTACACGCACTATTTGCAACACTTTTTTGCTGCATATACGCCACAACGGTGGCACAGGTACGCCTGACACCAGCGCTCAACCAACTACGCCTGGAGGCACGATTCGACGGCAATTACATCAACCACTATGACAATGTAACAGAATACGGACTGCAGGGCAAACGCTTTGCATTACAGATAGGTGGAAACATAGGAGGAGGTTTTTCGTACTATTTTTTACACAACATTGTAGCCAATCCCGGCTCGATGACACTTTTTGACAATACCGACTTCCTTTACGTGAACTACACCACCGGGCGATGGAACTTCCGCTTGGGCAAGGACAACCTGTTCATAGGCAACTTTGAGTACGACGCGGCACCTATAGAGGTGCTATTCAACTCGTACTATTGGGGTGCTATAAACTGTTTTCAATTAGGCGCCTCCGCAAGCTTTGGCTTTGGCGAGCAGACATCTGACGGCGAATACAACCAAAACTTAGCCCTACAGTTTTCCAACTCGCCATACATCTATTCCGACTACATGAGTGGCAATTTCGGCTCGGAATACCTGCAAGGGCTGTTTAGCTACAACCTGTACTGGAGAGGTCATTTTGACCACTACAACGCCATGGCATCCATCAACCTGTACGAGCGCGAGCGAGGCAAGTTTATGGGCAACATAGCCTTAGGTCAAAAACTAATCTACGACAAGTGGGACATATATATAGACTATTCGCACCACAACCTTGCCATCGACGACTGGGGAGAGAACTTCACCCTGATATCGTGCGCCAACTACAAGATAAGCAAGTGGCTAAATCTCTTTGGCAAGATTGGCTACGAGAGCAACCACAGCAAATACGAGATATCATACGACGAATATATGGCTGGCGGCAAGCTGAAAGACTGCCTGTCGCGACCAGAGACAGACCACCTATTCTACGGTGGCGGTGTAGAGATAGTGCCAACGTTTACCGATGACTTCAAGGTGCATGTCTTTGTATGCCAGAGCGAGTTGCGGCACCCCGACCCAGCCAACACCAGCATGACGATGCACGAGAAGAGCATAAACGCCAACATAGGCATAACATGGTATATGAATGTTCACGAGCGCATACTTGACCTATACAAGGCGTATGAAGAAAAAATGATGAGATAGACAACCGCATAGATAACAATAAAAACGTATACAGCTATGATAAGCATCATCATGGGCAGCACCTCCGACCTGCCGGTAATGGAGAAGGCCTGCCAGTTTTTGGAAGAGCAGAAGATACCCTTTGAGGTGAAAGCCCTGTCGGCACACCGCACGCCCGACGAGGTGGCAGAATACGCCCGCAACGCACACAAGCGCGGAGTGAAGGTGATAATAGCCGGTGCCGGCATGGCGGCGGCGCTGCCAGGCTGCGTAGCGGCAGAGACTCCACTGCCAGTGATAGGCGTGCCTATCAAGGGGTCAACATTCGAGGGGCTCGACGCCACGCTTGCCATGCTGCAGATGCCTCCCGGAATACCTGTGGCAACGGTGGCGGTGAACGGGGCCATGAACGCCGCCGTGCTTGCCATGCAGATACTCGCCGTAGGCGACGAGGAGATGCAGCGTCGCGTAGTGGCATACAAAGAGGGGCTGAAAGCCAAGATAGTAAAAGCCAACGACGAGCTGTCGAAATTGGAATACACCATGATGGTGAAATAGAAATACCAACAACACAAACACACACACGCCTTGATAACAATAGGAATAACAGG
>JAZRVD010000165.1:0-5183 GCA_045598945.1 Bacteroidales bacterium
ACTATCCCGATGGCGACACCATGTGCAGCGCCCAGTTTAGCAATATCAGCTATCACGACCTTGTGCGACGCTATGGCAAAGAGGCTGTAGAGGCCGACAGGGTCTACGACGCTTATGGCAACCGTATAGAGATTGGCAAGATACGTGTACGTCCTGTCGACAAGCGCGAGAACTTTATCAAGCGTTGCATAGGTCTGCCTGGCGACAACCTCCAGATTGTCGACCAGCAGGTGTATATCGATGGCAAGCCTATCGAAAACCCTGAAAACCTTCAGTTCACCTACACTGTTTATTTCAAATCTGGTCTTGCCGACCAATATGCTGTTCTCGACCAGCTTGGCGTTAGCAAAGAAGACATAGAGATAGCTTTTGCCAGGATGTATTATAATGGCGATGATTTAGAGCTGCCGTTGTCGCGCAGCAAGGCACAGCAGCTCGCCGCACGTTATGATGTCGACAGCGTGGTCGCCAAGGTCTATCCTGCTGGCTACAACAGCTTCGACATCTATCCTCACGACACCAGCCATTATATGTGGAGCATCGACAACTACGGCCCTGTGCATATCCCCGCCGCAGGCGATGTGCTGCCGATCAACGACTCCACGTTGTCGCTATACAGCCGCATTATTACAGCATACGAAGGCAACACCCTTGAGCTGCGCAATGGCCAGTATATTATCAATGGCGAGCCGGCAACGACTTATACCGTCAAGAAAAACTATTATTGGATGATGGGCGACACCCGCCACAATAGCGCCGACAGCCGCTACTGGGGCTTTGTGCCGGAAGACCATATACTTGGCAAGGCAAAGACCATACTGTGGTCATACGACAAGGACCACAAACGTATACGCTGGAACCGCTTTATGCGCAGTGCGCAGCAGATGTGCGAATAAGGGTTAATCAATAATCATCACAGTGGCAAAGACCAAATCATACTACTATTGTCGCGAGTGCGGCTACCAGTCAAGCTCATGGCTTGGACGCTGTCCGGAGTGTGGCAAGTGGAACACCTTTGAGCAGGAGGTGGTGCAAGCCGAGACGCCAGCAAGGACAGCAGCGTCGGTGCAAGGTGTGCCGCAGTCGTCGCCCAAGCTCATACATCAGGTCTCCTATAGCGAGACGCAGCGCATACCTACGCGTTGCAACGAATTCGACAGGGTGCTTGGCGGCGGCATAGTACCAGGCAGCCTTGTGTTGCTTGGCGGCGAACCAGGCATAGGCAAGAGTACCCTGCTGTTGCAGACGGCACTCTCTATCGTCGACCACAAGGTGCTATATGTCAGTGGCGAAGAAAGCGAACAGCAGATAAGGATGCGTGCCGACCGAGTGGGTTTCCATAGCGACCAGTGCTTTGTGGTCAGCGAGACCGTTACACAGCGCATCTTCGAGCATGTCGAGGCAATAAAGCCTCAGCTGCTGGTGGTCGACTCCATACAGACTATCTGTACAGGCACTATCGACTCTTCGGCAGGCAGCGTCTCGCAGATACGCGAGTGTACTGCCGAGTTTCAACGCTATGCCAAAAGCACCGGCGTGCCGGTCATGCTTATAGGTCATATCACCAAAGACGGCACATTGGCAGGCCCCAAGATAATGGAGCATATTGTCGATGCCGTATTGCAGTTTGAAGGCGACCGCAACTATGGCTATCGCATACTCAGGGCTCTGAAAAATCGTTTTGGCTCTACTGCCGAGCTGGGCATCTTTGAGATGGTAGGCAACGGTTTGCAGGAGGTGCCAAATCCTTCGGAGTTTCTACTTGGTCAGCGCGACGAGACGCTTAGTGGCTCGGCTGTCGCCGCCACCCTCGAAGGTGCACGCCCTATGTTTATTGAAGTGCAGTCGTTAGTGTCGTCGGCAGTCTACGGCACTCCGCAGCGCAACGCCAACGGCTTCGACATGCGGAGGCTCTCCATGCTTCTCGCAGTGCTTGAGAAACGTTGCGGCTTCAAGCTTGGCGCCAAAGACGTATTCCTCAACATTGCCGGCGGCATGCGTGTCGGCGATCCAGCCATGGACATGGCTGTGGCGTGCGCCATCCTCTCAAGCAACGTTGATATACCCATCTCGCCGAGTATCTGCTTTGCCGCCGAGCTGGGACTAAGTGGCGAGGTGCGTCCCGTAAGTCGTGTAGAGCAGCGCATTGCTGAAGCATCGAGGCTTGGCTTTGAAAAAATCTATATCTCCAAATACAACCTGCGAGGCCTCGACACCTCTCGTTACTCTATAGAAATTGTTGCTGTTAGTGTAATAGAAGAGGCTTTTCGTGCGCTTTTTGCATAACTTTTTTGTTAAAAAAATATTTTTTCTTGCAATAGAATGCAATATTTTTAGTTAATATTATACAAAAATAACAAAACACCTACTTTTTACTTTTATAACTATGCAAGCAGAAATTAAAACAGATCGTGGCACAATGGTGGTAGAGTTGTATGAAAAGGAAGTGCCAGGCACTGTTGCCAACTTCGTTACACTGGCTCAGAAAGGTTTTTACAACGGTCTACGTTTCCATCGTGTTATACCAGGCTTCGTCATTCAAGGCGGATGTCCCTTCAGTCGCAATGTGGGCGACCATCGCGTAGGCTCAGGCGGACCGGGATACACTATCAAGTGCGAGACTTCGGCACCATTGCAACATCACGACCGTGGCGTGCTGTCTATGGCACATGCTGGCAAAGACACCGGTGGCTCGCAGTTTTTTATCTGCCACAACCGTCAAAATACTCAGCATCTCGACGGCGTGCATACTTGCTTTGGCAAAGTTGTTGAAGGTCTCGATATCATCGACCAGATACGCGCCAACGACCTTATAGAAAGTATCACTATCAAATAACAAAGTAATAGGGCAATGCGGTCTCTGTCGGACTGTATTGCCATTTTCTTATCTTTACAGGCTTGTAAAGGTTATTTTATTGAGAATAACACTATGAACTTAGGTATTAAACTTCTTGTCGCCGAAGACGACCCCAATTTAGGTCTTATCCTCAAAACTTTCCTTACGCAGAAAGGCTTTACTGTCTATTTGGCAACTGATGGCGAAGAGGCTGTTCGTGCTCATCAATACGAAGATATCGACGCCTGCCTGCTCGACGTGATGATGCCTATCAAAGATGGTTTTACTGTTGCTCAGGAAATCCGCACTGTCGACAAGCGTATTCCTATAATCTTCATCACAGCTAAAAATCTTGAGTCCGATGTACTCCGAGGTTTCTCTGTAGGCGCCGACGACTATATCACTAAGCCTTTCAGCATGGAGGAGCTACTCGCTCGTCTCAACGCTACTATGCGTCGCACTTTTGACGATGGCAAGCCTGAAAAGAATATCTTCCGTATGGGCTCTATAGTCTTTGACTACGGACATCGCAAGATGACCTGCGGCGACAACACACGCGTGCTTACTTCGCGTGAGGCCGACTTGCTGCGCCTTTTCGCTGTCAATTTCAACCAAGTCGTTGAACGTAGCGTCGCACTTCAGCGTATATGGAAAAATGAAGATTTCTTTGCCGCTCGCAGCATGGATGTCTACATCACCAAACTCCGCAAATATCTTTCTGTCGACCCTTCTATCAAGATACTTAACATACATAGTATCGGCTTCAAACTTACCAAAGTTGACGAAAACTGATTTTTTTGACTCTTCTGTCTGTATCTTTGATAATATAGCACAACAGATGCGGGTAGTTAATAATTTTTTTTTATCTCCATATAAGCACGAGGTCTCATCTTCGTGCTTTTGGTATTTTAAGCTTCTATCTTCTTGAAACTAATCTTTCTCGGTACAGGCACCTCTATGGGAGTCCCTGTCATTGCTTGCCCTTGCAACGTGTGCCATTCAGCCGACTGGCACGACAGACGTCTGCGTACCGCCGCCTTGCTCGAGACCGACGAGGGGGCGAATATATTGTTTGACATTGGCCCTGACTTTCGCGAGCAGATGCTGCGCCATAAAGTGGACCATCTCGACGCAATACTCATCACTCATCCTCACCGCGACCATCTTGGTGGTATAGATGATGTGCGCGCCTTCAACTATATACAGTCGGCACCTATGCAGGTCTTTGGCAACGAGGTTACGGTCAACGCACTACATCGCGACTACGGCTATATCTTCGCTCCGCATCCTCACGACGGCTTGCCCGAAGTATCTTTGCACCTTCTCAATGGCGACACCATGTTCTCGGCAGGCGGCGTGGAGGTGATGCCTGTCAAGGCTATGCACAAGGACATGCCAGTGTTAGGCTATCGTGTAGGCAAACTGGTATATATCACCGATGCCAACTATATATCGTCTCAAGAAAAAGCAAAGATAAAAGGATGCCACACATTGGTCGTCAACGCTTTGCGACAGACCAAGCACCCGTCTCATTTCTCATTGCCCGAAGCCTTGCAACTTATAGAGGAGGTGGCACCCGTGCAAGCTTTCATCACACATATCAGCCACGAGATGGGCTTTTACGAAGATATATCAAAACTCTTGCCTCCCAATGTCAAATTGTCATACGACGGCCTGGAAATAAATATATAACTATTAATTTCTTGTAGCTATGCACATACATATCGTAGCTTTCAACATACCGTATCCCGCCGACTATGGCGGCGTTATCGACATATATTATCGTCTGCGTGCCTTGCATGCCATGCAGGTCTCTATAACTCTGCATTGTTACGCCTACGGCAGGAGTGAGAGCGATGAGCTGTTGAAATATTGCGACGAGGTGTATTACTATCAGCGCGACATGTCGCTATGGCGACAGATAGATTGCAAACCCTTTATTGTCAGCAGTCGTCGTAGCGAGGCATTGTTGCAAAACATCTGCAAGGATAGCGACCCAGTGCTATTTGAAGGCGTGCATTGCACCTATTGGCTGCAGCACTTGCGCAGCCTCTTCCCTTGTCGTGTACTCCTGTTGCGCGCTCACAATGTAGAACAACACTATTACAGGCTGCTGGCGCGTGGAGAGCGCAATCCATTCAAGCATATTTTCTTTCTTCTTGAAGCCCTTAAGCTTCGCTGTTTCGAGAAGGTGGCTATACACGCCTCTGCCGTGCTTGCCGTTACTGATGCCGATGCCGCTTTTTTCAAAGCCATAGGGTGTGGCAAGGTTATAACAATGCCTTCATCTCATCTCAAAGTCTCCAATGGTTGTGTGGCAGATACGATGTCAAATACTTCAAAGCCA
>JAZRVD010000166.1:0-5257 GCA_045598945.1 Bacteroidales bacterium
GTACGACTACCCCGTGAAGGCGAAAGACGTTGATGCTGACTACGCCCTCTATCAACGCGCCTTGGCATACGGCGCCATGGGCAACGACAGCAAGAAGTTCGACAACTTGCAGCAGCTTTTCTCCGCTTTCCCTAATTCTGCACTACGTCCCAAGGCTCTTATAGAGATGGCTGACACCTACCTCAAACTCGACAACAACGAGATGGCGCTTGCAAAATACGACGAGTTTGTCAAGCTCTATCCTCACCATTCTCAGACCAAGACAGCCGTTCTCAACAAAGGGTTGATATACTACAACACTTCGCGCGACTCGTTGGCACTCATCGCCTTTGATCGTTTGTTGCGCAAATACCCCGAAAGCGACGAGGCACGTTACGCTTTGGGACCTATCAAGAAAATCTACGACGAGCAGGGTAGGGTGGACGAGTATTTCACCTACATAGAAAAAAACACCAAGATTAAGGTGTCGTCGTTAGAGCAGGACAGCGCCATCTTCCTCTCGGCCGAAGACCACTATATGACAGGCGACTATGTCAAAGCCACAAGCGCTTTGGAAAGCTACTTGCGCAAGTTCCCCAACGGCCTCTTCGCCATAAAAGCTCACTACTATGCCGCCGACTCATACCATCGCTCCAACAACGACAGCAAGGCACTACCTCACTATGAGGCTGTGGCGGCAAGCTCGCGCAACCAGTATACCGAGAGCTCGCTGCTCATCGCTGCCGGCATCGCTTTCGACCAAGAAGACTATCGCCACGCCAACAATCTTTATAGCCAGCTTGCCAGCATGGCAGAACAGGAAGGCAATCGCATAACAGGCAGACTTGGCGTGCTACGTTGCTACGAATATCTTGGACTTACCGACAGCATCGACATTGTGGCAGACCAGCTGCTTACGGAATCGAAACTTACTGTAGAGCATCGCGACGAGGCTCTGCTATGGAAGGCACGCGCCGCCTACCATCGTGTAGAATACGGAGAGGCAGCATTGCGCTATGCCGAACTGATCAACTCCGCCAATGGCGAATACGCAGGCGAAGCCGCCTACCGTCGCGCCGAGTCGTTCTACAATCTGCAACGCTATGAAGAGTCGGAAAAGGAAATCAACAGCATGCTTAACGATGCCGCCAGCGACTTCTGGCTCGCCAAGAGCTTTATACTCTGGGCGGATATATACTACCATGTTCACCACAACAACCTGCAAGCCAAACAAACTCTGCAAAGCATCATAGACAACTACGACGGCGATGACCTTGTTGACGAAGCTCGTCAAAAACTTGAGACTATAGTTGACGCCGAATCGGCAGAGCAAGAACCTGAAGAACAAGAACGTGTAATTGACATTGAAGATTAACCCACATTTTAGCATCATGTTTTCATTTCGCAATATCCAAACAATAGTAATGCTGTCTTTGACAGTCGTCCTGTCGTATAATAGCGTCATTGCACAAGACACCTCGTCGACGTACAACGAAAGCGTGGTCGTTACGGGTGCCTTTACACCAGTTATTGAAAACCACGACAAGATAAACATTGCGCCCGAAGCCACCGACACTTCCACCTCCTTGCAGCATACCTTCGCCTACCAGCTGCAGCCTTATCGGCTCACCTCTCTCTTCAATCCCTCTCGCATCAAGGCGGTGCGTATCACTGGCGAGCCTCGCACACGTCTATATCATTCCTATTTCAAACTCGGCATGGGCAACTACTGGTCGCCGCTCGCTGAGGCATATATCAACTCTACCACCTCGCGCGATTTCAACTATGGCATACATCTCAACCACAACTCGGCATGGGGCAAGATTGGCGATGCCGAAAACGTTGAAGAATACTATGGCAAAGCGCCATACTCGCTCACCGACCTCACCATCTTTGGCAAGTATATCATCAAAGAACGCACACAACTGTATACCGATCTCTCATACCAGAATGACTATAACCTTTATTACGGCTTCAACGACAGCACTCTGCACCGCGTGCTTGGAAAGACACGCGACGAGATAGAGACCTCTGACTATAAAGCCGTCTACAACCTTATCGCATGGAATATAGGTATACGCAGCCTGCCATCGTCGCGTAAATTGAATTACAATGTTACCGCCCATCTCTCTGACCTTATTGCTTCATACGGTCAAACCGAATTAAATTACAATCTACAAGGCAAAATATCCTACGACTTCAATATAGGCAAGCAAAACACTCTCACACTCGGTCTCTTTGCCGATGTCGATGGCTACACGCAAAATGTTGAGTTGTACAGCGAACAACCTCTTGGTCACCAGATTTTTTTCGAAGAGACATGGACTCCCGACAGCAACTATATGGCAAAGGCCTCGCGCCAGATTTTTACAATCAATCCATATATCGCCACCACCTTGGCAGGCTTCGACATCGATGCAGGCGCTCACATTCTTATCGACCATTATACCGATCCATCGAATACTACGACCCACGCACACCCCGAATTTTCTATCTCTCGCAACTTCTTCCGCGAATCCCTTGGCATAGAGCTTAGCGCCGAAGGGCATATAGAAGCCATGTCGTGGAACAAACAGAGACTTGTCAACCCATATATCCGTCCAAACAGCGACACTCGTATCTCCCACGAGGACTGCTATCAATTCAAACTACGCTACAACTTTAGCAAAAAACTTGAGCTCGACCTCCACGCTCGTTATATCAAACTCGAAAACGCACTCGCCTTCCGCCTCGACGAAAACTACCACCTCAACAATGTCTTCAACGCTTACTATATGACTTTCGACTACCTGCAACTCGGCGGTGATTTCTCCTTTGTCAACGACGAGATGCTATCTCTTTCTGTTGGTGGCAACTACAACCATTCGATTAAAGAATACGACACCCTGCCACTCATCTACCTCTACCAATTCGAGGCACATCTGCTTTTCGACCTCAACTACCACGACAAATTTCTCTTCCATCTCAAAAGTATGATAGTCAGCTCTATGAACGCCAACTTCGAATACAACGAAGAGACGTCTCAATACGATATCACCGAAACGCTACCTTTGCGCTACGGTGTAGACTTTGAATTAGAATATCGACACAACCATGCACTCAGCTTCTTCCTCCGCTTCGAAAACCTCCTCTTCCAACGCTACTATTACTGGCAGAATTACCCTTCTATGCGCGGCCGTTTCCTGCTTGGACTAACCTATACAATACCCACCTTCTGATTTTTTTTCAACACCTAATAAATATGCGGAGGTGCTATCGGCCCTCCGTTTTTCTATTCATAAATAGATATGACCTACCAGCAAACTCTCGATTTTATGTTCAGCTCTCTGCCTATGTACCATCGCATAGGTCAGGCGGCGTACAAGGCAGACCTCGCCAACACCATAGCCTTAATGGACCATCTCGGACACCCCGAACAACAGCTGCGCTGCATTCATGTTGCTGGCACCAATGGCAAAGGCTCCGTCAGCCATCTTACAGCCACTCTGCTGCAACTTATGGGGTATAAGGTAGGGCTTTACACCTCGCCACATCTCGTAGACTTTCGCGAACGTATTCGCATCAACGGCGAAATGATACCTACCAGCGAGGTTACTCTTTTTGTTGAACAACATCGTCAGTTCTTGGAAAGTCAGCAACTCAGCTTTTTCGAGATGACGGTAGGACTGGCTTTCTCCTATTTTGTGGCTCAAAAAGTGGATATAGCTGTCATTGAGGTCGGTCTCGGTGGTCGCCTCGACAGCACCAATGTTGTTACGCCAATATTAAGCGTGATAACCAACATTGGCTTCGACCACACCCAATTCCTCGGCGACACCCTCGCCAAGATAGCCTCAGAAAAAGCAGGCATCATCAAAGACAATATTCCTGTCGTAATAGGCGAGACGCATGGCGAAACCTCTCCAGTATTCAATAGCTTCGCCGACCAGCACAACGCTCCTATAGTCTACGCCGACCAGCACTACAAACTGCACGATGCTGGTAGTACAGCCGACAGACTCTTATTCAATATCACAAATCTTGCTGACAACAATATAGTAGGAGAGGCACTCGAATGTCCGCTCGCTGGTTCCTATCAATACAAAAACATAGCTACATTCTTCCAAGTTGCTACCACACTATTCTCTATGCCGTTCTTCTGCGACAGACTTTCATCTATAGACTCGACACCATTCAACCTTGTACGTCAAGCTCTTAGGCAAGTTGTCGCCCTCACTGGCTTGCACGGCAGATGGGAAGTTCTGCAACACAACCCATTGGTGGTCTGCGAGACAGCACATAATGCAGACGGCATACATTCTATGCTCGACAAGCTTCGCACCTTGCGGTATAACAAATTGTACATCATCTATGGCTGCGTCAACGACAAAGATTACGCCAGTATACTCCGTATGCTGCCACAAGATGCAGAATATTACTACACCCAGCCATCTGTACCACGCCGTCTACCAGTAGCCCAACTTGCCACTACAGCTGCTGAGATAGGCAAACCTGGCCCGCAATACAACAATGTTCACGCAGCTATAAAAGCTCTCCTCGCCAAAGCCACATCTCAAGACATGATACTTATCACAGGCAGCATTTTCCTCATTGCCGATGCTCTAACAAAAGAATAGATTCTGTCGCAAAGAGTGTCGTAAAGAATGTCGCAAAAAATGTCGTATAGAGTGTCGTAAAGGTTGTCGTATAGAGTGTCGTATAGAGAGCAGTTATAAGGTGTTATAAAAGAGTATTATAAATTAAATTGTCGTATAGAATGTCGTATAGAATGTCGTAAAGTATGTCGTATAGGATGTCGTATAGGATGTCGTAAAGGTTGTCGTATAGAGTGTCGTAAAGAATGTTGTAAAGGATGTCGTAGAGGTTGTCGTATAGAGTGTCGTAAAGGTTGTCGTATAGAGTGTCGTAAAGAGTGTTGTAAAGCATGTCATATAGAGAGCAGTTATAAGATGTTATAAAAGAGTATTATAAATTAAATTGTCGTATAGGATGTCGTGTAGAATGTCGTATAGAGTGTCGTAAAGAGTGTCGCAAAGAATGTCGTATAGTGTGTCGTATATGTTGTCGTAAAGAATGTCACAAATTTGTCGTAAATTTGTCTCAAAAGATGTTGTATAGAGAGCAGTTATAAAGTATTATAAAAGAGTATTATAAATTGAGTTGTCGTATAGTGTGTCGTAAAGCATGTCGCAAAGGATGTCGTATAGAGAGCAGTTATAAGGTATTATAAAAGAGTTTATATTTTGAGTTGTCGCAAAAAGCTGTCGTAAAGGTTGTC
>JAZRVD010000167.1:0-5029 GCA_045598945.1 Bacteroidales bacterium
AAGGAGAGTATGAGCTGCATGTTGCACGACGGCGACGAGCCTGGATTGCAGTCGCTCGCCATGGCCACAGGCAAGCCGGCGTCCATCATCTGACGCACTGGCGCATGCTGCATGTTGAGGAAGAAAGCGGCACCAGGCAAAACGGTAGGCATAGTATTGCTATTAAGCAAACAGGCTATCTCGGCATCGCCGGTATACTCCAAATGGTCGCAAGAGAGCGCATCGTACTTGACAGCCACCTGTATGCCGCCAGAGCACGCCATCTCGTTGGCATGAATCTTGGGACGCATGCCATGCTTTATGCCAGCCTCAAGGATACGCTCGGTATCGGCAACGGTAAAGAAGCCCTGATCGCAGAATACATCAACAAAATCAGCCAAACCTTCGTCAGCGGCACGCGGTATCATGTCGTTGACTACGATGTCGACAAAACGCTCTTGACAACCACGGTACTCCATAGGTATGCCATGCGCGCCAAGAAGAGTGGCACGGATAGTTAGCGGTGAATTTTCTCGCAGACGACGTATAACACGCAACATCTTGAGCTCAGCATCGACGGTCATGCCGTAGCCACTCTTTATCTCTACAGCACCTGAGCCAAAGCCTATCATCTGCTCAAGACGCATCATGGCATCGTCGTAGAGCTGCTGCTCGGAAGCCTCCTGCAAACGCTTGACAGAGTTGAGTATGCCACCGCCACGCTTGGCTATCTCGTCGTATGAGAGTCCCCTTATCTTGTCGATATACTCTATCTCACGGCTGCCGGCATAGACAAGATGGGTATGCGAGTCGCAAAAAGACGGGAAGAGCATACGCCCTTCGGCATTGACCTCACGGTCGAAAGACTGTTCCTTCAAGTCAGCCATAGAGCCAAAATCGGCAATAATCTCATCCTCAACAACCAAATAGGCATCCTTTATCGTCTGCATTTGCGCCATATCGGCGCCACAGACCTTGAGGCGAGGAGTCTCCTCGACCTGTACAAGCTCCTTGATATTTTTGATAAGTGTTTTCATATCTTGTTATTCTTCAATCAAACAAACTGCCCTGCTGCGGCACCTGCTTCCTGCCAAGATGCTGATAGGCAAGCGGTGTAACCTCGCGCCCTCTCGGTGTACGCATAAGATAGCCCTCCTGTATGAGATAAGGCTCATAGACCTCCTCTACAGTGCCACTGTCCTCGCCAACAGCTGTAGCTATGGTAGTAAGCCCAACAGGGCCACCTTTGAACTTCTCAATAATTGTTGTAAGTATGCGTATATCCATCTCGTCGAGGCCGTTGCGGTCTACGTTGAGCGCCTGCAAAGCATAGCGCGCAATGTCGAGAGTGATAGTGCCATCGCCTTTAACCTGGGCAAAATCGCGCACACGGCGCAACAAGAGGTTGGCGATACGCGGAGTGCCACGGCTACGGCGCGCTATCTCCATGGCAGACTCCGACGTAATCTTAACACCCAAGAGCGTTGCCGAACGGTTGACAATCTGCGTAAGAGTCTCGGCATCATAATACTGCAGGCGCGACGAGATGCCAAACCTGGCACGCAACGGTGCCGTAAGCATGCCCGACCGCGTAGTGGCGCCAATAAGGGTAAAAGGCTTGAGAGTGAGCTGCACACTGCGCGCAGCAGGACCAGACTCTATCATGATATCTATCTTGTAGTCTTCCATCGCAGAATAGAGATACTCCTCCACGACAGGCGAGAGACGATGAATCTCATCAATAAAAAGCACATCGTTGGCACCCAACGAAGTCAAGAGTCCGGCAAGGTCGCCAGGCTTGTCAAGCACCGGCCCAGAAGTCATCTTGAGGCTAACCCCCAACTCGTTGGCAATGATATGCGACAACGTAGTCTTGCCCAAGCCAGGAGGACCATGAAACAACACGTGGTCGAGCGGCTCGCCACGCTCCTTGGCAGCAGCAACAAAGACACGCAAGTTATCCAAAACCTGCTTCTGCCCGGCAAAGCTGTCAAAACCTTTAGGACGCAAAGCACGTTCTACCTCACGCTCACGCTGCGACTGCGAACGACCAGTAGCATCCAAATTCTCATTCATAACTATTCATATTCATTGAATATAAAATTGCAAAAGTACAATTTTTTTATAAAAAAACAGACCATTGCCTTTCAAAAATCAAAATAGCAAGATTAACACAATAAAAAATTACAAAATACGTTAAAAAATAAAGGTAAAACAACAACACCATATATGAAATCCATCATCGTTGGAACCGACTTTTCAAAAGGGTCGCTCGAAGCTCTTAAAATGGCAATAGTTATAGCCAACCGCCTGCACACAGACATCACACTGCTATGGGTACAGCAACCTCACGGACTGCTGCAAAGCCACCCCGATGAAAACATGAACGAGATAGCCAAGCTGCAACTGGCTCAAATATGCGAACAATATCAGCCTAAGATGGAATACGGCAAACTACGCTGGGATATAGCCTTCGGCAAAGTATCATCACACGTCGCCAACGCCGCACGCCACGAAAACGCACCACTAATAGTTATCGGCACCAACGGAGCCTCCGGCTTTGAAAAATATTGGATGGGCAGCACGGCAGTACGCATAGTGCAAGAGTCGCCCTGCCCTACCCTCACAGTCCGCGAAGGCTTTAACTTCGACAAAAAGCTTGAACGCATCATAGTGCCGCTACGTTGCAACGACAACTCGCGCCAAAAAATACCGCCAGCAGCCACCATGGGCAAAATATTCGACGCCGAAGTACATGTGCTCGGCCTTATTGACAACCCCGCCGACGCCTCCGCCCTGCGCACCTACATCAACCAGGCAATCAAATACATCAACGAACACGGCGTACGCCACAGCTCGACAGTAAAAAAATACAGCAACTACTGCGACACCGTGATGCGCTATGCCGAGAAAGTGAATGGAGACATGCTGATCATCAACACCGAACAAGACAAGATTATCTCGCAACTATTCCTCGGCACCAACGCCCAGCAGATAGTCCATCGCTCACAAATACCGGTACTCTGCATACACCCCGAAGATTTTATCAACGTGTCGGGCAGAGTATAACACCCTACCCTACGCACATCTTAATAGGAGCATCACACTATAATCGATGCTCCTCTTTTATATCCTTCATAAAATGTACGACACCATAGTTATCGGAGCCGGAGCCTCAGGCATGATGGCAACAATAGCGGCTGCAGAAAAAGGCAGACATGTACTGCTGATAGAAAAAATGGACCAGCCAGGCCGCAAGCTACGCATCACCGGCAAAGGACGCTGCAACCTCACCAACACAGCGCCTCTCAAAGACTTCCTCACTCACGTAGGCAGCGACGCCAGGTTTCTACGCAACTGCATGTCGCAATTCTACAACCAAGAGCTGATGCACTTCTTTGAGCAACGCAATGTACCTCTCGTTACCGAACGCGGCAGCCGTGTGTTCCCCGCCAGCGGCAAATCGCTCGACATATTCCTCGCCCTCATCAACGACATAGAAAAAAGAGACAATGTAGAGATACGTCGCAACTGCACCGTGCGACACATCGACACCACCGACGACGCCGACGGCAGACACGCCTCTGCCATCCGCCTCGCCGATGGCACACGCATCGCAGCACAGCGCATCATCGTCGCCACTGGTGGACAGTCATATCCCACCACAGGCTCTACAGGTGCAGGCTACACTTGGGCGCAAGAGTTAGGACACACCGTTTCGGAGAGAGTACCATCGCTAACAGCACTGCGCAGCCAAGAACCTATCGACCAAGACCTTATAGGCTTTGTAATAAAAAACGTAGTCCTCAGCCTATACGACAACAACAACCGAAAAATCTTTGAACAACAAGGCGAAATGACCTTCTGCAACGACGGACTATGGGGACCTTTAGTCCTCTCCGCCTCACGCATAGCCACACGCCGTCTACACAACGGAGAGACCCTTACAGCTCACATCGACCTCAAGCCAGCCATAGACCAACAACAATTAGACCAGCGACTTATCAACGACCTCAACGCCAACGGCACACGTATCTTCAACGACGCACTACGCCTATGGCTCCCCGCTGAACTAATACCTACCGCCTTGCGCCGCCTGCACATAGAATACTACAAACGCCTCAACCAAATAAACGGCAATGAACGTAAACGATTGCTTCAGCTGCTCAAAAGTCTAACTTACACTATTATCGGCACTCACGACTTCGACGACGCCATTACCACCCAAGGAGGCGTAAACCTTAAAGAAGTCAATCCAAAGACAATGGAATCGAAAATAATAAAAGGACTATACTTTACTGGCGAAGTTCTCGACCTCGACGCCGATACAGGCGGCTACAACCTACAAATAGCTTTCAGCACTGGCTGGGCAGCAGGAATGGCTGAATAATTCTACTATCATCACTCATTCCAACGCATATTGTTGCAATTACAAATAAAAATGTATCTTTGCATTACAAAAAACTTACTAAACTATGGCAACCAGACGTCAAACAGCAGGTAACTTCGATTTTGAAGACATTGGCAACCGAGGTGCAATTCTTTCTGACAAAACAGAGCTGATGTACCAGATGGTAGACGAATATAAATATGTTTTTCTAAGCCGTCCGCGTCGTTTTGGCAAGAGCCTGCTGTGCTCCATGCTAAAACATTATTTCTTAGGTCATAAAGACTTGTTCGCCAATTTCAAAATCGCCGAACTCGAAAAAGACTGGATTGAATACCCCGTGATGAGCTTCACTATGAGCTCCTTTAAACATTGCGATGCCGATGGTGTTAAGAGTGGACTATTGCGCTCCCTAAAAAAATACGAAGAAATATACGGGTCTGACAGCATTGAAAAGACACAAGGTGATAAATTTGCTGGTTTAATAAGCCGTGCACACTCACAAACAGGAAAGAAAGTAGTCATAATTATTGACGAGTACGATGCACCCCTATTAGACACAGAGCGTACCGACGAAGAAAACAGACAGGTACATCGAGCCATGCTTGACTTCTACCAGCAACTGAAAGACAACATCGAACATATACGCTTTGTATTCCTGAC
>JAZRVD010000168.1:0-49636 GCA_045598945.1 Bacteroidales bacterium
AGACTATCGAACCACGACCACCGCCTCTTAATCGTCTGCCTATCTTATTTTCAGTACTTTGACCTTTTACCTGAGCCATGCTTTTTGCAACCTTTTAATGATTTATTTGGTTCAATAACGCTGCAAAATTACTGAACAAAACTTGATTAACCAAGGCTTTTCTATAATATTTATACTTTTGAGCCAATAGTGTCCTAAATATTTTTTTGAATAAAAAAAGGAGTTTGGTTTGCAAAGAGAAAACGTGTTACCTTTGCAGGTGAAAAAAACATAAACCAAAACTCCCATGGCAAAGATAACACTTTTTCACAAATAATACAAAAAATCCCCAAAGATTTAATAAGACGGATTGTAAAAGAATATAATACAGATAAACATGCCAAAGGATTCAATTCATGGAGCCACCTCGTAAGCATGATTTTTTGTCAATTTGCCAACTGTGTCTCACTTCGTGAAATAAGCAACGGGCTAAAGTCGGCAACAGGAAATCTGAACCATCTGGGAATAACGAGAGCCCCGTCAAAATCCAATCTTGCCTACCAAAACGAACACCGGTCGAGCGATATGTTCAAAGTGTGCTACTATAGGCTGTTGGATTATTTCGGACAGCAGGCGGCGTTCCCGCGCAGGAAATTCCGAATAAAGGCTCCTGTGAAGCTACTCGACTCAACTTTGGTATCACTATGCATGAACCTGTACGATTGGGCGTTGTACACTCATACCAAAGGTGCGGTAAAGCTGCATACTCTGCTTGATTTCGACATGCTTCTGCCTGAATACGTGTATATCTCCGATGGAAAGGGAGCTGACAACGCCAAGGCTTGGGAAGTTCCCCTCAAGCCGGGATGCGTGGTCGTGGCCGACCGCATATACAGCGTATTCGACCTATTGAATAATTGGGACAGCAGAGACGTATACTTTGTTGTAAGGCATAAGGGGAACTTGCGCTACCACCGCATCGAAGAGCTGGATTTGCCGCCTCAAAGGCATCAGAACATATTGATAGACGAAATCATCGAATTGGACGGAACGAATACCAAGGACAAATACCCCAAGCGACTGCGACGTGTCGCCGTGTATAATGATGATGGCTATGTCGTTGAATTGCTCACGAACAACTTTTCCTGGGCGGCGAGCACAATCGCCCAACTGTATAAATCGCGCTGGATGATAGAGATTTTCTTTTGTAACTTGAAGCAGAATCTGCACATAAAGAGTTTCGTCGGCACTTCTCGCAATGCAGTGGAGTGTCAGATATGGACCGCACTCATCACCATGTTGCTGTTATCGTATCTGTTGCATATCGCAAAATACGATTGGCACTTCTCCAACCTCGTATCTTCGCTTCGTCTAAACACATTCACGAAAAATGACCTGCAGAAATGGTTAGATGAGCCTTTTTCATCGCCTCCAGATGAGCTTGAAAACGAAGAAGGGGTATGCTCACTTTTTGAGTTTGCGGCACAAACGTCAAATTAATTAATTTGCCACCAATTAAACCTTCTTTGTGAAAATTTATTTAGGACACTATTGCGTTTGGGTGGAAAATATTAGCATTAAAGCCAATTTGTATAGGGTATTGTATGCGTGATTCTTTAATAAATGTATTTTAATGCAAAAACAAAGAGGGAGTGCTCTTTGGAGCACTCCCTCTTACTTATTCGGTGTGATTAGCCGATGGAGTATGCTGGACTAAATCTCGGAGAGTTTTTTGTAGCCTTCGTAGCGCAGCTTGGCGTTACGCTCGGTGGCGGCAAAGAGCTCTTCGGCTTGCTCTGGGAATGTCTTGGTAAGTGAGTTGTAGCGTACCTCGCCCATGATGAACTCGCGGAACTTGCTCCAGTCTGGCTCTGCACTGTCGAGATGGAAACCGTTCTTGCCAGCCTCTTCCTCAGCAGGGTTGAAGTGCCACAGGTGCCAGTAGCCGCATGCCACTGCCATCTTCTCTTCGTTTTGTGTGCGACCCATGCCAATCTTGATGCCGTGGTTGATACATGGTGCGTAGCAGATGATGAGTGATGGACCGTGGTAGGCTTCGGCCTCCTTGATTCCCTTGAAGTACTGCGCTGGGTTTGCTCCCATGGCAACCTGGGCTACATAGACATAGCCGTAGCTCTTGGCTATCATGCCAAGGTCTTTCTTGCGTATCTTCTTGCCAGAGGTGGCAAACTTGGCAACAGCACCGGCAGGCGTGGCTTTGGAGCTTTGTCCGCCAGTGTTGCTATACACCTCAGTGTCGACAACGACTACGTTGACATCTTCGCCGCTTGCGAGGACGTGGTCTAAGCCACCAAATCCGATGTCATAGCCCCAGCCGTCGCCACCAAATATCCACTGGCTCTTCTTGACGAGGAGCTCTTTCTTCTCAAGTATCTGACGGCAGTAGTCGCAACCGCATTGTTGCATCATTGGTATGAGCTTGTCGCTAATCTCCTTGGTCTTGAGGGTGCTCTCGCGGTTGTCTATCCACTCTTGGAAGAGGGCTTTCATCTCGCTGCTGCATTTCTGGCAGTTGGCGATAGCGCCTTCCATAAGGTGCTGGATGCTGTCGCGCTGCTGACGGGTGGCGGTGGCCATGCCGAGACCGAACTCTGCGTTGTCCTCAAAGAGCGAGTTGCCCCAGGCTGGTCCAAAGCCGCTGCGGTAGCTCTTGCAGTATGGCGTGGAAGGTGCCGAGCCGCTATAGATAGAGGAGCAGCCGGTAGCGTTGGCTATCATCATCTGTTCGCCAAAGAGCTGGGTGATGTTCTTGAAATATGGTGTCTCGCCGCAACCTGCGCATGCACCGCTGAACTCGAAGAGTGGCTGTGCAAATTGGCTGTTCTTGGTGCTGGCAAATTTGTCAATGAGGTTGTCCTTGTAGGTAACCATCTTCTGGCTGTACTCCCAGTTGGCCGCCTCGTGCATCTGGCTCTCAAGCGACTGCATTACGAGGGCTTTCTCTTTGGCAGGACATACGTCGGCGCAGTTGCCGCAGCCGGTGCAGTCAAGCACGCTGACCTGTATACGGAAGCGCATGCCCTTCAGCTCGGCTGGCACCTTTATCTCGGCGCTCTCCATGCTCTTTGGAGCCTTGGCGGCCTCTTCGGCGTTCATCACCACAGGACGGATGGCAGCGTGTGGGCATATCATGGAGCATTGGTTGCACTGTATGCAGTTAGCGGCATTCCACATAGGTACGAAGGTGGCTACGCCGCGTTTCTCGTAGGCCGATGTGCCAGCAGGGAAGGTGCCGTCGTCCCAGCCCTGGAAGGCACTGACGGGCAGGTCGCCACCGCACTGGGCTACCATGGGACGCATAACCTTAGCAATGAACTCTGGATCGTCGTCGTGCTTCTCGGCAACGAAGTCGGTGCTGCATGCGAGGTTTGCCCATTCGGCTGGAATGTCAAGCTTCACTATCTCGCCGCCACGGTCTACTGCGGCGTAGTTCTTGTTGACAACATCTTCGCCTTTTCTGCCATAGCTCTTTACGATAAATTTCTTCATCTGCTCGACGGCAAGGTCATAAGGTATTACCTCGCTAATCTTGAAGAAGGCACTTTGGAGTATGGTGTTGGTGCGGTTGCCCAATCCAATCTCGCCAGCTATCTTGGTGGCGTCGATGATGTACATCGTGATAT
This sequence comes from Bacteroidales bacterium, assembly GCA_045598945.1. Lineage (GTDB taxonomy): Bacteria > Bacteroidota > Bacteroidia > Bacteroidales > P3 > Colimorpha. The sequence goes on from JAZRVD010000168.1 coordinate 3,624, forward strand.
GATGCACGGCAAGATATTTCTTCACAAAGTCGGGTAGTTGAGCTTTGGTCTCTTCTACTGTCCATGGGCTGTTGTATAGGAATGTGCCGTTGTCTTTCAAGCCACGCAGACAGTCGTATTTGCGCAGATAGCTTGGCACGTGGACTGCTACAAAGTCGGGTGTGCCTACCAGGTAAGGTGCTGGCAGTGGGCTGTCGCCAAAACGCAGGTGTGAGCAGGTGTATCCGCCGCTCTTCTTGCTGTCATAGTCGAAATAGGCTTGGCTGTATTTGTTGGTGTTGTCGCCTATAATCTTGATGCTGTTTTTGTTTGCACCTACTGTACCATCGGCGCCAAGACCGTAGAAACGTGCCTCGAAGGTGCCTTTGGGCAGGATGGAGATTTCGGGGAGGATAGGCAGCGACTTGAAGGTTACGTCATCAACGATGCCGATGGTGAACTGGTTCTTTTGCTCGCCGGCAAGGTTGTTGAATACGCTGATGATCTGTGCTGGAGTGGTGTCTTTGCTCGACAAGCCGTAACGACCGCCGATGATGTTCACCTGCTGTCCTTTGAATGCTTCTACTACATCGAGGTAGAGCGGGTCGCCGTTGGCGCCTTGCTCCTTGGTACGGTCAAGCACGCAGATGTTTTTGACGCTCTTGGGCATCACATCCATCATATATTTTACGCTGAATGGGCGGAAGAGGTGGACGGTAACAACGCCAGTCTTCTTGCCTTGGGCGTTGAGGTAGTCGACAACAGTCTTGGTGGTCTCGGTAACAGAGCCCATGGCGACGATGATGTCGGTAGCGTCTTTTGCACCGTAATAGGTAAATGGCGCATATTCGCGACTGGTGAGGGCGCTGATTTGCTTCATATAGCCAGCTACGATGTCGGGTATGGCGTCGTAGTATTTGTTCTGCAGCTCGCGTGTCTGGAAATAGATGTCGCTGTTCTGGGCGGTGCCGCGTGTTACGGGGTGCTCAGGGTTCAGGGCGCGCTGCTTGAAGGCGCGAACGGCGTCGAGGTCGAGCAATGGGCGCAGCTGTTCCATATCCCATGCCTCGATTTTCTGTATCTCGTGGCTGGTGCGGAAACCGTCAAAGAAGTGCATGAAAGGCACGCGACCCTTGATGGCGGCGAGGTGTGCCACTGGGGCGAGGTCCATGACTTCCTGTACGCTGGCGGTGCTTAGCATTGCAAAGCCCGTCTGGCGTGTTGCCATCACGTCGGCGTGGTCGCCAAAGATACTTAATGCCTGGGCGGCGAGGGAACGGGCGGTAACATGGAATACTGCTGGCAACAGCTCGCCGGCAATCTTGTACATATTAGGTATCATCAGCAATAGACCCTGTGATGCAGTGTATGTAGTTGTCAGCGCACCAGCTTGCAACGAGCCGTGTACTGCTCCTGCAGCACCTGCCTCGCTCTCCATCTCAACGACTTTAACAGTTTCGTTGAAAAGGTTTTTACGACCGCCAGCAGCCCACTCGTCTATGTACTCTGCCATAGGCGATGATGGGGTGATGGGATAGATAGCAGCGACTTCGCTGAACATGTAGGCCACGTGGGCTGCTGCGCAGTTACCATCGCAAGTCATGAACTTTTTTTCGTTTGCCATATCGTTAATTATTTGAATGATATTATTCTATTATATTATCTTGCTTTAATACAAGTTTACAAAGGTAACATTTAATTTTGACATTTAGAACGATATAAGGATATTTCTTGCCAAAAGACTCTTTTTTGACTGCATTTTTTTTGTAAAATATCATCTTTTCTTCCCTGATTTATCTCTCTTTTTGGTGCTATCAATAAATTTGAAAATAAGAAAATGCAAAAAATATATAACTATAAATCAGCATATTGAAGAGTTGTAGGTAAAAATATTGAAAAAATATTTTGTCAGTGTAAAAAAACGTTGTATCTTTGCACCCGCAATCGACAAGAAACGGTGTGTTTATCAACACCAAGATTGCGGAAAGGTTCGGTAGTTCAGTTTGGTTAGAATACATGCCTGTCACGCATGGGGTCGCGAGTTCGAGTCTCGTCCGGACCGCCAAACAAAACAGAAAAAGAGCTCTCATTGACGAGAGTTCTTTTTTTGACGCAAAATCGGGGCTGACCGGTTTTGACAGCAAGGATAATGGCCTTGTAAGCATGCAGGCTGACGCGTCTGACAGCCTTGAACACCGACGCAAAATATAACAGGCGAAAACAACTACGCTCTTGCTGCTTAAGTCGAAGTTTAGTAGGCTTGCTTAATCCGCGCAAGGTGTGCGGACAAGACATCTCCCGCCAACCCGTCCCATCGGTTTGCGACCCGGAGGTGCTCGTGAGAATGGGATAGCCAACGGCACTGCCGCCGAGCCCTGGCGAAAATCTTAGGAGGCTAAGGATCAACTTGGGTGCCCGTGTCTGGGAAGGTCTCGAAAATCTCTTCACGCGGATAAGCATGTAGAAAGCATCTCTGTTACTTGTTTGGACGGCGGTTCGACTCCGCCCAGCTCCACATACTAAAAAAGGGCGTGGCATCAGGTCGCGCCCTTTTTTGTCTCTACAGCTTACATTATTATAATCGGTAGCCCACGGCAACGTTTACAAACATCGGGTGCATATTAAAAGTAACCGTTGTAAACTCTTTCTTGAAAATGTTTGTCAGGCAGTATGTCGCACTGGCGTTTATCGTCAGCTTCTCGCCGATAAAATACTCTATGCCTGCATCTATGCCGCACTGTATACGCCTTATCTCTTCGTCAAAGGCATATTCTTGCTTGATGCCGTTGTCGTAGATGGCTTTCGTGCCGGTGGGGTCGCCGTGTCTAAAATAGCCGTCGTATACCTCTCCGCCGAAATGTCTGTCTACAAGGTACTCGCCGTATATCCCGCCATGTATCTTGATGTTGTTGAGGGCGTATGTTACAAGGACGGGTACAGCTATGCCTATGGCGTTATATCTTGTTGTTACATCGCCTGTCCATACCCCCTTTACGCACTCGCCGTCGTCGCCGCGTAGCTCGGTGCTGTAACTCTTCACCCTGGCCTCTGTCGTCATGCCTTTTCTGCCGAGCTTCACGCCAGATGCCACACCCCACCGACTTTCTTTACCGTTTATAGAGGCTATTCCGGCTATGCTTGGGTTAAATGTCGGGGTGTAACCTTTTATCTCACGTATCTCTGCTGGAAAGGGCGAGGGTAGGGTGGCTCCGATATTATAGCCTACTTGCATTTCCCAGTCTATCAGACCTTTGCCCATAGCAATGCTGTTGCTCAGCGTCATTATTATGACTATCGTCAATCCTATGATATTATTTTTCATCTTCTTGCTATTTAACTTCTATCTTAATCTCGTCTACAAGTAGTCTGCTGCCTATCGCCCCTTCAAAAGTTGCTCCACCTTTGCTCGACGAGCATACTACTGTCAGGTTGTATTTCCCTTTTCTTAGCTTTTCATTGTCAATGCTCTTCCCTTTTCTCATGGTAAACGGAATCTCAAAATGCCTCCATTCCATGTTGCCGCTACAATCGCTCCCGCCTAATTGCGCTGTGCATATTATCTGGTCGTTATCTTCGGCCAGCACGTTGTCGCCGTATAGGTAGGGTCTCTCTGTTGTCGGCTCGTACAACACAGCGTATATGGCGCAGGTGTCGTTTTTCGCACTGTTGGCCTTCAGCCCGTCACTGCCGCCTTTGTATGGCTCGTAGTATGTGGCTCCGGGACTGTATTGCATCCATCCCTCCATCCTTACGGGCTCGTACCTGAATGGTATGCCGAAACGTGTGGCATGTAAAGGCGCTGTGATGACTTGGCTAAAGTCAAAGTTACCTATATATATGTTGCCTGCCGCCATGGGCTTGCCCGACGCTACGCCCAACGAACCTGTCTTGCGTGTGGTCAGGCATACGCATCGTCCTTTGTAACCGTCTTGCCATTGGTATGTGGGAAAATCTGTTGTGGCAGCGTCGCCGGCAGTCCATCCGTAGCCTTCGTTGCCTGACGACCACTCAAAGGCCACCTCGCCTACCTTGTTCAGCTCGTAGAATATCTCAAACGCTCCGTTTGTTGCCGTCCGGCATCTCTCGAAACTTAGACACACAGCACCTCCTGTTGTGTCTAATCCTCCGTCGCTCACTCTTACTGCATAACGCTTTTCCCAACACCTGTCTTCCGATGTAACAGTGTAGTGTTGCACCTTCCTAAAGTCCGTTACGCTGCCAGATGCAGGCTCTATAGTTGCGCCTTTTGTCAGCGTAAAATAAGCCGCCACGGCGCTAACGTCTGTCCCTTCGTCAACAATTATTGTAATTGAATCATTCGATATCTGAGCTTCGCGCACCATGCTCACGCCTTCAAGGTATACAGATAGTATGTCGGCTTCGCTCTCTAATGGCTCATCCTTAATACATCCCGATGCTAATGTTGCAAGGAGAAATATCGCCATCCATTTTGTTGTCCTTCTTTTATACATCGTAGTAAAAAATTAGTGGTATTTCTGTCGAGAAATAATAAACAAAATTACGCAAAATGCCTATCATGGCAAAATATGTGTTTTTTACATTCCTCGCTATGCAATTTCATGTTGTTAATTTCTTGCTTCTTAAGACAGAAAAACACTTCGTAACTGTGTGTTAAAATAAAATTAACGAGTTTGTTATAGGTTGTATATTAGTAAGTTGAAATGATTTTTAGTTTAATTAACATTTGGTGATGTTAGAAAGTATTGTAGTGTTGAAAAATAGTTGTATTTTTGCAATTCAGTCTGTAGGCGTGTTATGTCTATAGATAATTATGATAATCAACAAGTTAATAAAATACTAATCAAAAAAAATGCCAACAATTCAGCAATTAGTTCGCAAAGGACGTCAGCAGATGGAGTACAAAAGCAAGTCTCCTGCTCTCGATAGCTGCCCACAGCGTCGTGGCGTCTGTACCCGTGTGTACACCACTACCCCTAAGAAACCTAACTCAGCCATGCGTAAGGTCGCTCGTGTACGCCTTACCAATCAAAAGGAAGTCAACGCCTATATCCCTGGCGAGGGCCACAACTTGCAGGAACACTCCATCGTCATGATTCGTGGCGGTCGTGTCAAGGACCTTCCAGGTGTACGTTATCATATCATCCGCGGTGCTCTCGATACTTCCGGAGTCGACGGTCGTCGTCAGCGTCGTTCTAAATATGGTGCAAAACGTCCTAAACAAGCCTCTAAATAAACGTGCTTCGTGATTTGCTGATGTATAAATGTAACATCTATAGTCAGTTTATCGCCTTTTAATCATTTTTGTCATGAGAAAAGCTAAACCAAGAAAACATATCATCCTCCCGGATCCTAAATATAATGATGTCCGCGTCACCAAGTTCGTCAACAACCTTATGATGGGTGGCAAGAAAACTATCGCTTATAGAATTTTCTACGAGGCAATCGACGTAGTCTCCGAACGTACCAAGGAAGACGGTCTTGAAGTCTGGAAAAAAGCCCTCGACAACATCACTCCAAGTGTTGAGGTTAAAAGCCGTCGTATCGGTGGCGCCACATTCCAGGTCCCTACAGAAATTCGTCCCGACCGCAAAGAGTCTATCGGCATGAAGAACCTCATCCTCTTCTCTCGCAAACGCTCAGAGAAGACTATGGCTCTCAAGCTCGCCGCTGAAATACAGGCCGCTTACAAACAAGAAGGCGCCGCTTTCAAACGTAAAGAGGACATCCACCGTATGGCAGACGCCAACAAGGCTTTCAGCCATTTCCGCTTCTAATATTTTTTCTGCTTGTAACTATTATCACTTATGGCCAATCTCAATTATACACGCAATATAGGCATCATGGCTCATATCGATGCTGGTAAGACTACCACCACCGAGCGCATACTGTTCTATACTGGCAAAAATTACAAACTCGGAGAAACTCACGAGGGGTCTGCTACTATGGACTGGATGCAGCAAGAGCAGGAGCGTGGTATCACTATCACTTCCGCAGCTACTACTGTGTTCTGGGATTGGCACAACAACCGCTACAAGCTCAATATTATTGATACCCCGGGGCATGTCGATTTTACCGTCGAGGTGGAACGCTCTCTGCGTATCCTTGATGGCGCCATCGCCATATTCTGTGCTGTGGGCGGGGTGGAGCCTCAGTCCGAAACAGTCTGGCGTCAAGCTGACAAGTACAAGGTGCCGCGTATCGCCTTCGTTAACAAGATGGATCGCGCAGGCGCCGACTTCTTCGGCGTTGTCGCACAGATTAAAGAGCGACTCGGCGCCAACCCTATACCGCTTGAAATACCTATCGGTCAAGAAGACCTCTTCAAAGGCGTCGTTAACCTCATCTCCAACAAGGCTCTTATCTGGGATGAAGCCTCCAATGGTACCAAATTCTATGAGGTGCCTATGCCAGACGACCTTAAGGACATTGTCCATGAATATCGTCAAAAACTTATCGAAGGCGTAGCCGAAGAAAACGACGAATTGATGATGAAGTTCTTTGAGGACCCTGACTCCATCACCGAAGAGGAGATGATAACAGAGATACGCAAGGCAACACTCGCTATGAAGATAACCCCAGTACTCTGTGGCTCATCTTTCAAAAACAAGGGTGTACAGTCACTCCTCGACGCCGTCGCCGCCTATCTCCCCAGTCCTCTCGACATGAAGGAGGTTTTAGGCGTCAACCCAAAAAATGAAAAAGAGGAATCGCGCCTCATCGATGTCAATGCTCCTTTCTCAGCTCTTGCTTTCAAAATCGCTACCGACCCCTATGTCGGCCGTCTATGCTTCTTCCGCGTCTACTCTGGCTCCCTCGAGTCAGGCTCCTATGTATATAATGCCAATACGGGAAAAAAAGAGCGCATCTCGCGTATCATGCAGATGCACTCTAACAAGCAAAATCCTCTCGACCGTATCGAGGCAGGCGACATCGGAGCAGCAGTAGGCTTCAAGGAAATCAAGACAGGTCATACCCTCTGCGACGAACAGCATCCTATCATCCTCGAATCTATGAAGTTCCCAGAACCGGTTATCAGCATCGCTGTCGAACCACTCACTCAGGGTGATATGGACAAGCTTACCAACTCCCTCCTTAAACTCGCCGAAGAAGACCCAACATTCCGTGTCAAATGCGATGAAATATCAGGGCAGACGCTCATTAGTGGTATGGGCGAACTGCATCTCGATATCATCGTAGACCGTCTTCGCCGTGAATTTGGCGTGGAAGTCAACCAAGGTCGTCCAGAAGTGGCTTATAAGGAAGCTATCACCTCCACTGTGCAGCATCACGAAATATACAAAAAGCAGACGGGTGGCAAGGGTAAATTCGCTGATATACTATTCGAAATCGGCCCTGCCGACGAAGGTTTTGCCGGTCTCCAGTTCATTAATGAGGTCAAAGGTGGAAACATTCCCAAAGAATATATGCCAGCCATCGAAAAAGGCTTCAAAGAAGCTATGCTCAACGGCGTGCTTGCAGGCTATCCTATGGACAGCATGAAGGTGCGTGTTATAGATGGCTCGTTCCATCCTGTCGACTCCGATCAGCTCTCTTTCGAGCTCTGCGCAAAGATAGGTTACAAGGCCGCTTGCCGTAAGGCTTCGCCAGTGCTGCTTGAGCCAATTATGAAGCTTGAAGTCCTTACCCCTGACGCTTATGTCGGCGATGTTACAAGCGACTTGAATCGTCGTCGTGGCATTCTCGAAAATATCTCCGCAAAAGTAGGTGTTCAGGCTATCCGCGCAAAGGTGCCTCTCGAACGTATGTTTGGCTATGTAACATCGTTGCGCACCATTACATCGGGACGCGCAAATTCTACAATGGAATTCTCGCACTATGCCGAAGTTACTCGCGACCAGCAAGAAGCTATATTGAACAACAAAAAATAATCTTTAATACTTAATTCTATTAAACCGTGAGACAAAAAATTCGTATCAAACTCAAATCTTACGACCACAATTTGGTAGACAAATCTGCTGAAAAGATCGTAAAGACCGTTACCATGACGGGTGCTGTAGTTACGGGCCCTATTCCCCTGCCTACAAGCAAAAAAATCTTTACTGTCAACCGCTCCACCTTCGTCAATAAGAAGTCTCGTGAGCAGTTCGAACTCAGTTCATACAAACGTCTTATGGATATTGAGATCAACGATCGCGCCAAAACCGTAGACGCTCTTATGAAACTCGAACTCCCCAGCGGTGTCGATGTCCAAATCAAAGTCTGAAGTTTTTTATCAGCCTATGTCTGCCGGCTGCATCCTACTGCAACCGCTTCATGCTGAAGTGTACAACATTAATCCATTAAAAAATGTCAGGATTATTAGGTAAAAAAATCGGAATGACCAGTCTTTATAGTGCCGACGGTAAGCAAATACCGTGCACGGTTATCGAAGCTGGTCCTTGTGTAGTAACACAAGTTAGAACTATCGAAAAAGATGGTTACGAGGCCATACAGCTCGCTTTTGGTGAAAAGAAAGAAAGCCATACCACCAAAGCTATGATTGGCCATTTTGCAAAGGCTAATACTACCCCTAAACGTTATGTAGCTGAATTCAGCCGTTTTGAGGAAGGCCACAAGAAAAAACAAGGTGAGATCCTCACTGTCGACGTATTCCAAGAAGGCGAATTTGTCGACGTGGTAGGCACCTCCAAAGGTAAAGGTTTCCAGGGTGTCGTTAAGAGACATGGCTTCGGCGGTGTTGGCGACCTGACTCACGGTCAGCACGACCGACTCCGTGCTCCTGGTTCAATCGGCGCCTCCTCCTACCCATCAAAAATCTTTAAGGGTATGCGCATGGCTGGCCAAACCGGCAACCATCGCGTTAAGGTTCAAAACCTCGAGGTCGTCAAAATCATCCCTGAAAAGAATTTATTGTTAGTTAAAGGTTCTGTACCCGGACCTAAAGGATCACTCTTAAAACTTGAAAGATGGAGCTAAAATTATATAACACCAACGGCAGCGAAACTGGCAGAACCATCACCCTCGATGATTCTATCTTCGCCATCCAGCCCAATGATCATGCTATCTATCTGGACTGCAAACAGTACCTCGCCGACCAGCGCCAGGGTACTCATAAAAGTAAGGAACGTTCCGAAAACGCTCATAGCACTCGCAAGCTTAAACGTCAAAAAGGCACCGGCGGCGCCCGCTCAGGCGATTTGAAAAGCCCTGTCTTTGTCGGCGGCGGTCGTATCTTCGGACCTAAACCTCGCGACTATCGTTTCAAACTCAACATCAAAGTTAAGCGCCTCGCCCGTCGTTCTGCTCTCAGCTACAAGGCTGCTGACAATGCTCTTATGCTCCTCGAAGACTTTTCTTTCGATGCCCCTAAGACCAAAAGCATGATTGAGGTACTCAAAAATCTCAATCTCAACGACAAAAAAACGCTTTTTGTTGTCGCAAAACCAAATAATTTCGTATCTTTGTCTGCTCGCAACCTTCAACAAGTTCGCGTTGTAAATGTTACTGAGTTAAATACTTATGACATTGTTAACGCAGCAAATCTTGTTATCTGCGAAGGATCTTTAGACGAAATCAATCGCGTTTTAGCAACCAAATAACCTTTGTTAGACAACTGTTTAGACTTTTTAACACAATGAATATTATAGTAAAACCTCTCATCAGCGAAAAGATGACACGCATCACCGAGGCTGCCGCTGCTCCTAAGCTCAACCGCATCCAACGTGACAAGCAGAAACCTCAGCCTGTTGCTCATAATCGCTACGGTTTCGTCGTCGACAAGCGTGCTAACAAAATTGAAATCAAAAAGGCCGTTGAAGCTTTCTACAATGTAAAAGTTGTTGACGTCAATACTATGAACTACTCTGGCAAGGTTAAATCTCGTTACACCAAGGCCGGTTTCATCGTCGGACGTACCAACGCTTTCAAGAAAGCTATCGTTACCCTCGCAGAAGGCGACACTATCGATTTCTACGCTAGCATCTAACCTTTGTATCGTTCGTCGCAACGGTGAGGGTAGCAGGTTCATGCCTGCTCCCTCTCTGTTGTGCTTAAAACTCTTAAATTAAAATAATAGTCGACCAACTGATAACTGGTCAATTTTAAGTCCTAATTCACAATGGCTCTCAAAAAAATTAAACCTACGACTCCGGGTCAGCGCCACAAACTCGTCGTTACCAACGACGACATCACCGCTTCTAAACCCGAAAAACGTCTCACCTTCGGTTTTGGTAAATCCGGTGGACGCAACAATCAAGGCAAGATGACCATGCGCTACATCGGCGGTGGTCACAAAAGACTCTATCGTATCATCGATTTCAAACGCGAAAAGGACAACATCCCCGCTACGGTCAAAACTATCGAGTACGACCCTAATCGCAGCTCCCGTATCGCCCTCGTAGTCTATGCTGATGGTGAAAAACGTTACATCCTTGCTCCTCAAGGCCTCCGCGTCGGTCAAGTTATAAACTCTGGCAAAGGCGTGGCACCTGAAATCGGTAACACCCTTACTCTTGCTGAAATTCCTTTCGGTACACTTATCCACAATATCGAGCTTCGTCCAGGTCAGGGCGCCAAGATGGTTCGTTCCGCAGGTGCTTATGCTCAGCTTATGTCTCGCGACGGTAAGTATGCTATTATCAAGATGCCTTCTGGCGAAATGCGCATGATCCTTCAGGCCTGCCGCGCTACCGTTGGCATCGTCTCCAACCCAGAGCACAACCTCGAAGTTGGCGGCAAGGCTGGTCGCAACCGGTGGCTTGGCAGACGTCCTCGCAACCGCGGCGTCGTTATGAACCCTGTCGATCACCCAATGGGTGGTGGCGAAGGCCGTCAGACTGGTGGACATCCTCGCTCACGCAAGGGTATCCCAGCAAAGGGCTACAAGACACGCGCTCCAAAAAAACAGTCGTCGAAGTACATCATCGAAAGAAGAAAGAAGTAATAATCGCCCTTGCTACTCGGCTCTCTCTGCCGTTGCAGTCTGACGCCGCTTAGCATCAAAAAGAAGAATCACACATGAGTCGTTCATTAAAGAAAGGTCCGTATATCTTCCATAAATTGGAAAAAAGAGTTATCGAGGCTCAGCAAGCTAACAAAAAGGTTACCATCAAGACCTGGTCAAGAGCCTCTATGATCTCCCCCGACTTCGTTGGTCAAACCATCGCTGTTCACAATGGCAACAAGTTTATCCCTGTCTATGTGACTGAAAACATGGTAGGCCACAAACTCGGCGAGTTCGCACCCACCCGCATCTTCCGCGGTCATGCCGGATCGAAAGATAAAGCCAAAAAATAAATGTTGAACTGTTGAACCGTTGAATTAGACGTCTCTTTTCGCCCTCTCTTCAACTTTCAACTATTACTTATAAGAACAATGGGAAGTAGAAAACACAACAGTGCTGAAGCACGTAAAGAAGCCAATAAGACCCTGTATGTTGCGAAGTTGATGAACAATCCAACCTCGCCTCGCAAGACCCGTCTCGTGGCCGACCTCATCCGCGGCGTCGATGTCGATAAGGCTCTTGCTATCCTTAAATACAACCCTCGCGAGTCTGCACCTAAGATGCACAAGCTCCTCCTCTCGGCTATCGCCAATTGGCAGGCTAAAAACGAAGGTGAACGTATCGAGGATCACAACCTCTATGTCAAACAAATCATGGTAGATGAAGGTCGTACTATGAAACGTATGCGCACCGCACCTCAAGGGCGTGGCTATCGCATCCGCAAACGTAGCAACCATATCACCATCATTATCGACTCCCGCGACTCTGTCGCCGAAGTATCCGACAACAATTCAGAAGAAAACAAATAAAGTCAACCAACAAGAAGAATTCAACAATGGGACAAAAAACTAACCCAATTGGAAACAGATTAGGTATCATCCGTGGATGGGACTCTAACTGGTATGGCGGAAGAAAGTTTCAAGACAATATCGTCGAAGACGACAAAATCCGTAAGTACCTCCACGCTCGTCTCGCTAAGGCTGGTATATCTAAAATCTACATCGAAAGAACACTTAAACTCCTTACTGTTACTATCTTCGCCGCTCGCCCAGGTCTCATCATCGGCAAGGCTGGCTCTGAAGTAGACAAACTTAAAGAAGAGCTTAAGAAAATCACCAACAACAAGGATGTTCAAATCAACATCTCCGAGGTGAAGCGTCCTGACCTCGACGCTGTTCTCGTCGCTCAAAACATCGCCAAGCAAATCGAAGGCCGTGTCCAGTATCGTCGCGCTATCAAAAACGCCATCTCCTCTACCATGCGCGTCGGCGCTGAAGGTATCAAGGTCTCTATCTCTGGTCGTATCGGTGGCGCTGAAATGTCTCGTACCGAGCATTACAAAGAGGGTCGTACTCCTCTCCACACCCTCCGCGCTGACATCGACTACTCTCTTGCCGAGGCTCACACCACTTATGGCCGTATTGGTGTCAAGGTTTGGATCTGTCGCGGCGTCATCTACGGCAAACGCGAATTAGTCTCCTCCACCGTCGGAGGTCAGCAACGCGAACATCGCTCCGGCAATGGTGGTAACGACCGTCGTCAAAATGGCAACGGCAACCGCCGTCGCAATGGCAACCGTAATGGTAACAATAGTAAGTAATTGTTAAATTGTTGGTCAGATTGTAATTTTACCTCATCGCTCGCTCTCCTCGACAACTATCCTACAGACCACCCCTCTGATCCGCTTGTCGTTTAGAACAGCCAACCTGCCCAACCAAAAAGAAGAGTAACAATGTTACAACCTAAGAAAACAAGATATAGAAAGCAGCAAAAAGGCAAAATCAAAGGCAATGCTTTCCGTGGTCATGAACTGGCTTTCGGTACTTTCGGCATCAAATCCCTGGAAACTTGCTTCATCACTGGCCGTCAAATAGAAGCTGCTCGTCAAGCCGTCACTCGTCACATGAAACGTGAAGGTCAAATTTGGATTCGCATCTTCCCCGACAAGCCTATCACCAAGAAACCTAATGAGGTTCGTATGGGTAAAGGTAAGGGTGCCCCTGAGTATTTCGTAGCTCGCGTTATGCCTGGCACGATACTCTTTGAGTGCGAAGGCGTCCCTATGGACATCGCTAAGGAGGCTCTCCGCCTCGCCGCTCAAAAACTCCCTATCTCTACCAAATTCATCGTTAAAAGAGATTATATTGAAGAATAAAAAGGAGTACAGTCATGAAGAATCAAATCGCATTTAAAGACCTTTCGACCGCTGAACTCAAGGAAAGACTCGATGCCGAACGCAGCCAATATCAGAAAATGCTGCTCACCCATGCTGTCTCTCCTCTCGAAAACCCAAGCAAAATCAAAGAAAGTAGAAAAAACATTGCCCGCTGCCTCACCGAGCTCCGCCGTCGTGAGATCGCCGAACAAAAATAATCGTGCGCAGGCAATCCATAAACCTTTTATCCTATGGAAAGAAATCTTAGAAAAGAAAGAATCGGCGTCGTGGTGAGCAACAAGATGGACAAGTCTATCGTCATCTTGGTCGAACGCAAGGTTAAACACCCTAAATATGGCAAGTTCGTCAAGAAGTCTACCAAATTTATGGCCCACGACGAAAAGAACGAGTGCAACATCGGCGATACTGTTCGTATTATGGAAACTCGCCCTCTTAGCAAGTCAAAATGCTGGCGCCTCGTCGAAATAGTTGAAAGAGCTAAGTAAAACACTCCTACCGGTATCGTTTTTACATTAATGTTTAATAAGAACAACCAATGATACAACAAGAAACAAGAATGACAGTTGCCGACAACAGCGGTGCTAAAAGCGCTCTCTGTATCCGCGTTCTGGGTGGCACTAAGAAGCGCTACGCTTCTATTGGCGATACTATCGTAGTCGCTGTTAAGGATGCTATCCCCTCCGGCAACATTAAGAAAGGTGCTGTCTCCAAGGCAGTCGTAGTTCGTACCAAAAAGGAAATCCGCCGCAACGATGGCTCTTACATCCGTTTTGATGACAACGCTTGCGTCCTCCTTACTGCTGCCGACGAACTTCGTGGCACCCGTATCTTCGGACCCGTCGGACGTGAACTCCGTGAAAAACAATTTATGAAGATCGTCTCTTTGGCCCCCGAAGTATTGTAGAATTTTTAAAATTAACTGAAATGAAATTGCACGTCAAAAAAGGGGATATGGTTCAGGTAATCGCCGGCGACGACAAAGGCAAAATCGCTAAAGTCCTCAAGGTATTCCCCGAAAAGAATCGCGCCATTGTCGAGGGTGTTAATGTTAACAAAAAACACACTAAACCCAACGCTAAAAACACTCAGGGCGGTATCGTTGAGCAAGAGGCTCCTATACATATTTCTAACCTTATGGTCGTCGTTGGTAAGACCCCAACGAGAATCGGCCGTAAATTAGACGAAAAAACCGGTAAATTGGTTCGCTATTCTAAAAAAACTGGGGAGGAAATTAAATAATGACTTACATTCCTACATTAAAGACCAAGTACAAAGAGGAAATTGTATCCGCCCTCATGGACGAATACAAGTATAAGACCGTTATGCAGTGTCCTCGCCTGCTCAAAATCACCCTTAACCAAGGTCTCGGTAAAGCCGCTATCGCCGATAAGAAGGTTATCGATAAAGGTATCGAAGAAATGACCCTCATCGCCGGCCAGAAAGCTGTCGCTACTAAGTCTCGTAAGGATATCTCCAACTTCAAGCTTCGCCGTGGCATGCCTATCGGCGTCCGCGTCACCCTCCGTGGCGACCGCATGTATGAGTTCCTCGAGCGTCTTGTCACTGCCTCTATCCCTCGTATCCGCGATTTCCGCGGTATCAACGACAAGGGCTTCGACGGCAAGGGCAACTATACCTTTGGTATCTCCGAGCAGATTATCTTCCCTGAAATAGATATCGATAAAATCGACCGTATTCAAGGTATGGACATCACCTTCGTTACCTCCGCTAACACCGATAAGGAAGCTATGTCCCTCCTTAAACAATTCGGCCTCCCTTTCAAAAATCAACAAAAATAAGAGATAATGGCTAAAGAATCTATTAAAGCAAGAGAACGCAAAAGAGCCAAAATGGTGGCAAAGTATGCCAACAAGCGCGCCACCCTTAAGGAGGTTATCCGCACCAGCCAAGACCCTGAAAAGGTCGCTCAGGCTGTCATCGGTCTTCAAAAACTCCCTAAAAACGCCTGCCCTATCCGCCAGCACAACCGTTGCCAGCTTACAGGCCGTCCTAAGGGTTACATGCGCCAGTTCGGCATCTCTCGTATCAATTTCCGTGAAATGGCCCTCGCTGGTCTCATCCCTGGCGTTAAAAAATCAAGTTGGTAGTCTTTCGTGGTGCAAGTAATTAACAAATGTTTACATCTTTGCATCACTTTCTATCAGTTTATCCGTAAATTATTGGTAGCTTTGCAAGTTGGATTTTCTTTCTGACTCCAATACTACAAAACTTAAAATCAACACATTATATGGTAACAGATCCTATCGCTGATTATCTGACCCGTATGCGCAATGCTATTGCTGCCAAGCATAAGGTCGTCGAAATCCCAGCCTCCAAGTTGAAAAAGGAGATTACTAAAATCCTTTTCGAAAAAGGTTACATCGCTAACTACAAGTTCGAGAATGAAGGCGCTCACAACCAATCTATCAAGATCGCCCTCAAGTATCATCCCATCACCAAGATGTCCGCTATCTCTGAACTTAAGCGTATCTCCACCCCTGGTCTCCGTCGTTATGTCTCAGTAGACCAGATGCCTCGCGTCCTCAACGGCCTCGGTATTGCTATCGTCTCTACCTCTAAAGGCCTCATGACCGACAAGGAAGCCCGTACACTCAACGTGGGCGGTGAAGTATTGTGTTATATTAGCTAATTAAAGAGAGGAGTTTATACTATGTCAAGAATTGGTAAAATGCCTATCCATATCCCTGCAGGTGTGGAAGTTTCTGTCTCTAACGACAACGTCCTTTCTGTTAAAGGTCCTAAAGGTCAGATGACCCAGCAAGTCGACCCTCTCATCACTGTACATATCGAAGATGGCGTTATCCGTATGGAACGTCCATCCGATGAAAAACAGCACAAAGCTCTTCATGGTCTCTACCGCGCCCTTGCTGCCAATATGGTAAAGGGTGTCTCCGAAGGCTTCAAGGTTGTTCAAGAGGTTATCGGCGTCGGCTATAAGGTTCAAGCCTCCGGCAATGTCCTTGAAATGGACCTCGGTTATTCTCATAAAATATTTTTCGAGCTCGCTCCTGAAATTAAAGTTGAGACCGTTACAGAAAAAGGTAAGAACCCTATCATCACCATGACCTGCTGCGACAAGCAGATCCTCGGTCTGGCTGCTGCTAAGATTCGCTCTCTCCGCAAACCTGAGCCTTACAAGGGCAAGGGTATCCGCTTCCAGGGTGAAGAAATCCGCAAGAAAGCTGGTAAGGCAGCTGCTAAGTAATAGTAAAATTTTTTGGTGGAAGCCGCCATCGCATATACCTCTCTGGTAAAAGGGCCTTGGCGGCAGACCACTAAGCCAATATTCAGTATTATGGCAACTAAAAAAGATATAAGAAGAAAAAAAATCAAGTTCCGCATCCGTCATAAAATCAGCGGTTCTCCTGAAATGCCTCGTATGTCTATATTCAGAAGCAATAAGGAAATCTATGCTCAGGTTATTGACGATGTTAAGGGCGTCACACTCGTTACAGCCTCATCTCTCGAAAAGTCTTTCGACAAGTCTGGCAACAAGAGCGAAGTAGCTGCTAAAGTAGGCAAAATCGTCGCCGAACGCGCCCTCGCCGCTGGCATCAATACCGTTGTTTTCGACCGTAACGGCTACCTTTATCACGGTCGCGTTAAATCTTTGGCAGATGCTGCCAGAGAAGGTGGTTTAAAATTCTAAATTTGTTATGGCAGAACTAAACGTTAAAAGAGTAAAGTCCAGCGACATAGAGTTAAAAGAGCGTCTCGTTGCTGTTAATCGCGTTACTAAGGTCACCAAGGGTGGTCGTACTTTTACCTTCGCCGCTATCGTCGTCATTGGCGATGAAAAAGGTATTGTAGGTTATGGCTTGGGTAAATCCAAGGAAGTCCAGACCGCTATTCAAAAAGGTGTCGAAGACGCTAAGAAAAATCTTGTCAAAGTCCCAGTCCTCAAGGGTACTATCCCTCACGAACAGTGCGGCAAATATAGTGGCGCTCGCGTTTTCCTCAAGCCTGCGGCTCCTGGTACTGGCGTCATCGCCGGTGGTGCTATGCGTGCTGTCCTTGAAAGCGTCGGTGTTAAAGACGTGCTTGCCAAGTGCAAGGGCTCTTCCAACCCACACAGCGTCGTCAAGGCTACTATCATCGCTCTCCAGCAGATGAAAGATCCTTATATGGTCGCTCAGCTTCGTGGTATCTCTATGGATAAAGTGTTTAATGGTTAATGATAGGAGAACTTACTATGGCAGAAAAATCTCTCAAAATCAAGCAAGTTAGAAGCATTATCGGTCGCCCAGCCCGTCAAAAGAGAACTATGGAAGCTCTCGGTCTGCGTAAAATCAACCACGAACGTGTTGTTGTAGCTACTCCTCAAGTGCTTGGCATGATCGAAAAAGTTAAACACCTCATCACTGTTGAGGAACTTTAATATATAATCGGATTTCTCGCCTGCTTCTCTTTGTTGTATGGCGTTATCCCTCAAAGATTTTACAATTATGAATTTAAGCAATCTTCAACCCGCAAAGGGCTCTATAAAGCATTCCAAGCGTATCGGCCGTGGCGCTGGTTCTGGCAAGGGCGGCACTTCTACGCGTGGTAATAAGGGTGCAAAGGCTCGTTCGGGCTATCATCAAAAGATAGGCTTCGAGGGCGGTCAAATGCCTCTCTATCGTCGCGTTCCTAAGTTCGGTTTCAAAAATAGAAACCGCGTCGAGTATGTCGCTATCAATATCGACACCCTCAACAAACTTAGCGAAGCTAAAAATATTACCGAGTTCAACCTCGATGTTTTCAAGCAGAATGGCTTAATCTCTTCTCACGATAAGATTAAGATTCTCGGTCGCGGCGAACTTAATAAGGCATTATCAGTCTTTGCCCACGCTTTCTCCGAAACTGCCAAGAAGGCTATCGAAGAAAAAGGTGGCTCTGTTTCCGTTATCGAATAATCTTTGATTGACGACTCTCTCTCCATGTCTCTCATGTCTGAGAGAGTCGAATATCTGAAAACCTTACGTATTAATGAAGAGATTTATACAGACACTGAAAAACATCTGGTCGATTGAAGACCTCCGCAAGCGTATCCTTTATACACTTGGTCTCGTTCTTGTTTATCGTATCGGCTCTTATGTCGTCCTGCCAGGTGTCGACCCTACGCAGCTTAATGCTCTTCAGCAGCAGGGTTCCGAAGGTCTTATGGGCTTGCTCAATATGTTCTCGGGCGGTGCCTTCTCCAATGCTTCTGTTTTCGCATTGGGTATCATGCCCTACATCACTGCCTCCATTGTGATCCAGTTGTTTGTAATGGTAATCCCTTATTTCCAGAAGATGCAGCGCGATGGTGAGAGCGGCCGACGCAAGATGAATCAAATCACTCGCTGGCTTACAGTTATCATCACCGCTTGCCAGGCTCCTGCTTATATCACTAACATGATGTATCAGCTCGGCGCCTCTTCTACTGCTATCTATCCTTTCGATGGTAGCGCTCCCACTCCTTTCTTCTGGATATCAAGTATCATTATTCTCGTTAGCGGCACTCTCTTCGTGATGTGGTTGGGCGAACGCATTACCGACAAAGGTGTGGGTAATGGTATCTCCCTTCTCATTATGGTCGGTATTATCGCTCGTCTCCCCTTCGCACTCTCTGCTGAGTTCGCCTCACGTCTTACCGAAGGTGGTGGTCTTGTGATGTTCTTGTTCGAGATAGTTGTCCTGCTCGCCGTTATACTTCTTGTCATACTCCTCGTACAAGGTACTCGTCGTATCCCTGTTCAGTATGCCAAGCGCATCATCGGCAACAAGCAGTATGGTGGTGTCCGTCAGTATATACCTATCAAGGTCAATGCTGCCGGTGTTATGCCTATCATCTTTGCTCAGGCTATCATGTTCCTCCCTATTACTATCATGGGATTCTCTAACAATACCGATTCCAAGTTTGCTCTCGCTTTTTCTGATTTCAATGGCTTCTGGTATAATCTTGTGTTCTTCCTCCTCGTTGTGGTGTTCACTTATTTCTATACCGCTATCGCTATCAATCCAAATCAGATGGCTGAAGATATGAAGAAAAACGGTGGCTTTATCCCTGGCGTCAAACCAGGCAAGAAAACTGCCGAGTTCCTCGAGGATATCCTCTCTAAGATTACCCTCCCAGGCTCTATCTTCCTCGCCATCGTCGCTATCCTTCCCGCTATCATTCGTCTCTTTGGTGTCAATACTCAGTTCGCTCAGTTCTATGGCGGCACCTCTCTGCTCATCATGGTAGGTGTTATCCTTGACACTCTGCAGCAGATTGAAAGCCATCTGTTGATGCGTCATTATGATGGCCTCACTAAGACCGGACGTATAAAAGGTCGTAACTCAATGGGTATGTAGTTTCTCATGTCATCTGCCTGTCCCCCTTGTGGGACGGGCATCTGACTTTTTTATTGTTTATAAACTTGTTTAAGGTGATTTTACTTAAAACTAAGGAGGAAATAGAACTCATTCGTTTGAGTGCCACCCTCGTAGGCAAAACGCTTGCGGAGGTTGGTCGTCATATTGCACCTGGTATCACCACCGCTTTTCTCGACAAGATTGGCGAACAGTTTATCCGCGATAATGGAGGCATACCTCTCTGCAAAGGCTTTGAAGGTTTTCCTTCTGCCTTCTGCATCTCTGTCAACGACACCGTCGTTCACGGCATCCCCTCCGATAAGATTTTCTTAAAGGAAGGTGATAACGTCTCTGTCGATTGTGTTATCGAACTTAATGGTTATGTTGGCGACTCTGCATATACTTTCCCCGTCGGAGAAATATCCGATGATATGCGTTGTCTTCTGCGTGTTACAAAAGAGTCTCTATACATTGGTCTCGACAAGTGCAAGGCTGGAAATAGAATAGGCGATATTGGTCATGCTGTCCAGCAACATTGCGAGAAAAACGGCTTCTCTGTTGTCCGCGAGCTTTGCGGTCATGGTGTAGGCTTCAAAATGCACGAGTCCCCTAATGTCCCTAACTATGGTATTCAAGGCACCGGTCCCTTGCTCAAAGAAGGCATGGTCATCGCTGTTGAGCCTATGGTCTGCATGGGGTCGAAAAACGTTACTTTCTCTAAAGAGGACGGTTGGACGTGCAAGACAAAAGACCATCAGCACGCAGCTCATTTCGAGCATACTGTTGCTATTGGCGCCAACGGCCCAGATATACTTTCGACTTTTGACTTTATCGAAAACAATTAATTTTTTTTATCACTTATATTAAGGTAATGGCAAAACAAGCAGCTATACAGTTAGACGGAACAGTAACCGAATCATTGGGCAACGCCATGTTTCGTGTTGAATTAGAGAATGGGCATCAAATTCTTGCTACCATCTCTGGCAAGATGCGTATGCACTATATCAAAATTCTACCTGGCGACCGTGTTCAGGTCGAGATGACCCCCTATGACCTTACTCGTGGGCGTATCACCTATCGTCACAAATAGTCTGCTATTTGATGTTAATAACCTGTTCGTAAGAAATCATTTGATAAAACAATAAAACAATGAAAGTAAGAGTTTCTGTAAAAAAAAGAACCCCAGACTGCAAAATTGTACGTCGCAAGGGGGTTGTTTATGTTATCAACAAAAAGAATCCTAAATTCAAACAAAGACAAGGTTGATAGTTATTAGCTGTGCTGTGGTGTATGTTTAGCCTTTTAGCGCAATGTGTATGGCTGCCGTTTCGTTAATACTCTCAACATCACTCATCGCAAAGCTTTTTTATCTTCATGTCAATCAAACAACAAGAATTTATTAGTTTATGGCAAGAATTGCAGGTATTGACTTACCCAAAAACAAAAGAGGTGTTATAGGTCTGACCTATATCTACGGTATCGGTAGAAGCCTTGCTTCCGAAATACTGGCTAAGGCTGGCATCGACGAGAACAAGAAGGTTCAGGACTGGACCGATGATGAGCAGAACACGCTCCGTACCATCATCAATGAGGGCTACAAAGTTGAAGGTGCTCTTCGTTCAGAAGTGCAGATGAACATTAAGCGTCTCATGGATATCGGTTGCTATCGTGGCATTCGTCATCGTCTTGGTCTCCCTCTCCGTGGTCAGAGCACTAAAAACAACGCTCGTACTCGCAAGGGTAAGAAGAAAACAATCGCTAACAAGAAAAAGGCTACCAAGTAATTTGCGATTGGTGGCAACCAGCGGCGGATTATATTTTGTCTTTTGGAGCTGCTGGTGGTATTTTGTAAAATCAAGCACATTATTTTATTATGGCAAAAACTTCTAAACCGACTAAAAAGAGAGTCGTCAAGGTAGAAGCAGAAGGAAGAGCATGTATCTTCGCCTCCTTCAACAACGTTATCATTTCGTTGACAAACAAAGCTGGTCAAGTGATTTCTTGGTCGTCTGCTGGAAAAATGGGCTTCCGCGGATCGAAGAAAAACACTCCGTATGCTGCTCAGATGGCTGCGGAAGATTGCGGCAAAGTTGCTTATGATTCGGGCCTACGCAAAGTCAAAGTTTATGTTAAAGGACCTGGTCAGGGTCGCGAATCCGCTATCCGTGCTCTTACCACTTGTCAAATCGAAGTTGTCGAAATCGTCGACATCACTCCTCTGCCTCACAATGGCTGTCGTCCTCCTAAACGTCGTCGTGTCTAATCATTATTTGTTTGTTGGTTTTCTTCGCTTCTCGCAAGCATCTTTTATGAAACTCTTCTTATAACCAACAAGTTTTTTAACCTTTTTATATTATGGCAAGATATACTGGTCCTAAAACCAAAATCGCTCGCAAATTCCACGAGCCTATATACGGTCCCGACAAGGTTTATGAAAGAAAAAACTATGCCCCTGGTATGCATGGTCAAAACCGTCGTCGTGGCAAGGTCTCTGAGTATGGCACTCAGCTTCAAGAAAAACAAAAAGCCAAATATACTTACGGCATCCTCGAACGTCAGTTCCGTAAGCTTTATGCCGAGGCTTCCCGTCGCGGTGGTATCACTGGCGAGGTCCTCCTCCAGCTTATCGAATCCCGTCTCGACAACGTCGTCTATCGTCTCAATATTGCTCGCAGCCGCGCACAAGCTCGTCAGCTCGTCTCACATTGCCACATCACTGTCAATGGCGCTGTCGTAAATATCCCTTCGTATACTCTGAAAGAAGGCGATGTCGTCGCTGTTCGTGAACGCTCCAAATCTTTAGAAGTTATCACCGACTCTCTCGCCTCTAACTCTAAGGGTTATCCTTGGCTCGAGTGGGACAACGCTTCTATGTCTGGCCGCTTCCTCAATTATCCACAGCGCTCCGATATACCGGAATCTATCAATGAGCAGCTCATCGTCGAGCTCTACTCTAAGTAGTAATTTTTGAGCGAAGATAATCAGATTTTCAGATCGTCAGAACTTCAGACCGACGTTGCTGAAATCTGCATCTCAGGTGTGCTGCATTTTTCTATGGTCTGAAAATCTTAATTGAAATCTTTTTACAAATGTCAATATTATCATTCCAAAAACCCGACAAGGTTGTTATGCTCGAAGCTGATGACTTCCGTGGCACTTTTGAGTTTCGTCCTCTTGAGCCTGGTTACGGCACTACTATCGGCAATGCACTTCGTCGAGTCCTCTTGTCTTCGCTCGAAGGTTTCGCTATCACTTCTGTTCGTATCGACGGTGTCGACCATGAATTCTCTTCGCTGAAAGGCGTTACCGAGGATATGACCGACATTATCCTTACACTCAAGCAGGTGCGTTTCCTCCGCAAAATCGATGACCAAGACAGTGAAAAACGTGATTTCGTGATTTCTGGTCAGACCGTCTTCAAGGCTGGCGACCTTAATAGTCACCTTAATGTTTTTCAAGTCCTCAATCCAGACCTCGAAATATGCCACATGGAGGCTGACACTTCTCTGCATATCGAACTTAACATCGAAAAAGGCTGTGGCTATGTCCCTTCCGATGAAAATAAGAAGCCTTCTGATCATATCGGTGTCATTGCTATCGACTCTATTCATACTCCTATCAAGAATGTGAAGTATGAAGTCTCCGACTATCGTGTCGAGCAGCGTACCGATTATGAAAAGCTTACTTTCGAAATCGAAACGGACGGCTCTATTCATCCTAAGGAAGCTCTTAAAGAGGCTGCACATATCCTTATACAGCACTTTATGCTCTTCTCCGATGAACGTATCACTCTCGAGGTTGAGACTAAACAGCCTGTCGCTGAACTCGATGAGACTACCAATCATATTCGTCAGCTCCTTATGACCAAGCTCACCGATTTGGATCTCTCTGTCCGCGCTCTCAACTGCTTGAAAGCCGCTGAGGTCGAAACCTTGGGCGATTTGGTCAAATACAACAAATCCGACCTGTTGAAGTTCCGCAACTTCGGCAAAAAGTCACTTACCGAGCTTGAAAATCTTGTCGCTTCCAAGAAATTGGAGTTCGGTATGAATGTTTCAAAGTATAATTTAGATAAAGAATAGTAAGTTATGAGACACGGTTGCAAAGTTAATCATCTGTCAAGAACTCACGCTCATAGAGTAGCAATGCTCTCTAATATGGCCTCTTCGCTTATTCTTCAAAAGCGTATCGAGACCACAGTGGCCAAAGCTAAGGCTCTTAAAGTTTATGTTGAACCTCTTATCACTCGTTCCAAGGAAGACACTATGAACAACCGTCGCGTTGTTTTTAGCTACCTTCATCAGAAGGATGCCGTCAACGAGCTTTTCCGTAATGTCTCCGTCAAGGTCGCTAACCGCCCCGGTGGTTATACTCGCATCCTTAAGACCGGTATCCGTCGTGGCGACAACAGTGAGATGTGCATCATCGAACTTGTCGACTATAACGAGAACATGCTGAAAGAGGCTACCGAGAAGAAGAGCCGCTCTACTCGTCGTTCACGTTCTAAAAAATCTGATGCTCCTGCTCAGGTTGAGAACACTACCGAAAATAGCGCTGAGTAATTCTTGGTTTTGTCATTCCATTATTATTCACTAATTTTTAGTTGAATTTCTGGAATAATACAAAGGAATGTCAAGGTTCCCGTACCTTGCATTCCTTTTTTTGAGAATTTTAATCGAAGTCCTGTTTTTATTCGCCTCCCTTTTTGTCGAATTGAAATCAGCTCTTTCTAAAAAATATTTCATTATGTCACAAATTATTGGTATCAAAGGCCGCCAGATTCTTGACTCACGCGGCAATCCTACAGTAGAAGTCGAAGTCTATACCGAGCAAGGTGCTTTTGGCCGTGCCTCCGTCCCGTCGGGTGCTTCTACTGGTGTTCATGAAGCTTGCGAACTTCGTGATGACGACAAATCTGTGTATATGGGCAAGGGCGTTCTCAACGCTGTTAACAATGTAAACACTGTCCTCAACGAGGAACTTCGTGGTATGTATGTCGAAGAGCAGAAAGCTATCGATATGAAGATGATTGAGCTTGATGGCACCCCCAATAAGTCTCGTCTCGGTGCTAATGCTATCCTCGGTGTCTCTCTTGCTTGTGCCAAGGCAGCGGCCATGGAGTCTGGTCAGGAACTTTACCGTTATCTGGGTGGCTGTGGCGCTTACACTCTGCCTATCCCTATGATGAACATCCTCAATGGTGGCTCTCATGCGGACAACTCTATCGATTTCCAAGAGTTCATGATTATGCCTGTTGGTGCTCCTACCTTCAGCGAGGCTTTGCGCATGGGCGCCGAGGTATTCCACAACCTCCGCAAGGTGCTTAAGGACAAAGGTATGTCTACCAATGTTGGCGACGAAGGCGGTTTCGCACCTAATCTCGGGTCCAATAAAGATGCTATCGAGTGCATTCTTAAGGCTATTGAAAATGCTGGCTATCGTCCAGGCGAGGATGTCTATATCGCTCTCGATGCTGCTTCTTCTGAGTTCTATGATGAGAAGAAAAATGTGTATAAGCTTAAGTGGAGCACAGGCGAGGAACTCACTCCTTCGCAGATGGTCGACTTCTGGGGCGACTGGGTGAAGCAATATCCTGTCATCTCTATCGAGGACGGTATGGCCGAAGACGACTGGGACGGCTGGAAACTTCTTACCGACAAGATTGGCGACTGTTGCCAGCTTGTTGGCGACGACCTGTTTGTTACCAATGTTGAGCGTCTTCGCATGGGTCTCGACCGCAAGGTCGCCAATTCGATACTTGTAAAGCTCAATCAGATTGGTTCCCTCACCGAGACTATCGATGCTGTCAACCTCGCTCTTCGCAACAAATATACGGCCATCATCTCTCACCGCTCTGGTGAGACTGAGGACACCACCATTGCTGACCTCGTCGTTGCTATGAATGCTGGTCTGATAAAGACAGGTAGCGCAAGCCGTACCGATCGTATATGCAAATACAATCAGCTTATGCGTATCGAGGATGCTCTTAAAGATCAGGCCTACTATCTTGGTAAGGACTTTAAGTTTATCAAGCGTTAATTTATTCTATTCGCTGTTTACAAGGCAGGAGCTTGTTGTTGCAAGCTCCTGCTTTTCTATTGCATGTGTGCATTGTCGGCAGTGCACCGCCTGCATACATATCCTTTTCTCTTGCCGCAGCATGTTGTGGCGATGATAAATAGGCTGCCGCCCTCGTCTATTTTTAGCTGCTGTTGTAGGTTTGCTGCTGTTACGGGATAGTTGCGTGTTATTATATGGGCTCTTGGCTTTTTTTTGTTTTGTTGCGTCGAGTCGTATTGTCTTATTGCTGCTGCAGTCTCTTTGGCATTGAGGGCAACCTCTTGCAATATTTCAAAATCTCTCCCCGGGAAATCATCTATCCTTTCTGCACTGGTGTACAAATGGCTGTTTCTGTCTATTTTCTTGCATTTGTAGTGTAGTGTAAGCGCCTTGAACAGTCCTCCTTTGAGTATGGTAACGTTGGGCTCGTAAAGGTATCTCTCCATATATGTGGCATATATCGCGTCGCAAGTCTCTTCTTCGTGTTTTGTAAAGGTCAGCTCGTTCATTGTCGTGCCGTTGTGGTGCATGTCGCAGCATGTTATCTTTGGCTCGTGGCATCTCTCTTTTTGGCATGCAAAAAGCACCTCTTTGCATTCGTTGTCTATCGACACTATGTGTATCTCGTGCAGGCTTTCTCCCAATTCAACGCATGCGGTGTTAATGTCAATCATTGGTGAAGCTTTTATTACAAGCCTGTTGCAGTGGAGCAGTATTGTCGCAAGGTGTGGTAGCAGGTTGGGGGTGCAGTTGGCGAAAGCTGCTACGCGTTTCCCATTCTCGTTACGTCGTGCCGGGTCGATATATATTGTGTCGTAGAGTCTGTCGCTATTGGTTACCCATGCTATGCTGTCGGCATTGTATATGTCTATGTTGTCAACCCCCATTGTCTTTATGTTGTGCCGCATGTTGTCGCATAGCTCTGTAGTTTGCTCTATATAGTCTATGTGTCTTGCTCTCTCTGCCGCCAGTAGGGTGTCTATCCCCATGCCTCCTGTCATGTCGCAGACGTATGACTCATTGGCAACAAATAGTTGGGCTTTGTGTTGTGCTGTCTGTTCCGACGAGCTTTGCTCTCGGTTAATGTGTGGTGGGTACCAGAATTTTGGGTGTGTGCTTATCTTTGGCCATTTTGCTGCTGCTTGTTTTATTCCCTCCAATTGCTGTGCCACCATTTTCAAGTCTATGTCGGGGTATCGTTTTTGCTGTAGCAACAGTGTTATGGAGTCCTCGTTGCGATGTTGCGAGGCGAAGGATAGTATCTTTTCGTAATCAGACTCTGTCATTGCCATATTATAGTAGCGAGGGCGTACTGTGTCAGCGCGTCCTCGCTATAAATGTTGTATTGTTTGTGTTGTTTAGTATTCTCCTGCTTCGTGCAGCTGGCGGAATTTCTCCACTACCATGGGGCGGTCTTCTTTGTAGGTAACGCCAAACCATTGAGCGGTTGTTGTCAGCACTCGCATTGTGGCGTATTTGCTTTGTATCAGCTTGGTTACAGCCAATGGCACATAGTATTCCGATTTCATCTCTTGACCGCGTTCCTTAAGAAATTCCACAAAGAGCTCTTCGCTTTTCTCAAAGTAGTCGGGGGTAAATCCAAAGAGGTTCATTGACACTATTGTCTCTGGTGGCAGTGGGTGTTTGCTGCCGTCGTTGTTGGTGTAGGCTATTGTGTCGCCTTCGCGTGCTATCGAGGTGCGTTCTGTTACTGTGTCGAGGTTGCCGTTGGCATCTATCACGCATACGCCGCGGCTTACCGAGCCGTTTTCGGATAGTGTGTTGCATAGTTTGTAGCCCACCATGCAATATTCTCCCTTTTTGCCTTTAAGTTTTTTCAGGTATTCTGCCATTTTGGCAAAGCCGTCACGTCCGTAGAAGTCGTCGGCGTTGATGATGGCAAAAGGTTCGTGTATCTCATCTTTTGCCATTAGCAGGGCATGGTTGGTGCCCCAAGGCTTTTCGCGTCCTTCAGGCACGCTAAAGCCTTTGGGCAGCTTGTCAAGCTCTTGGTATACGTATCTTACCTCTATGGCATTGTTGTATCGCTCGGCGTTAAATACTTTCTTGAACTCGTCGGCAAAGCTGTGGCGGATTACGAATACCACTTTGCCGAAGCCTGTGCGTATTGCATCTTTGACGGAATAGTCGAGTATTGCCTCGCCGTGAGGACCTAAGCCGTCCATCTGTTTGAGTCCGCCGTAGCGGCTGCCCATGCCTGCCGCCAATACGAGTAGTGATGGTTTCATATCGGTTGTTTTGTTGTTATATAAATGTTTTTTTGTTTTATCGTCGTTCTTTGAAAAACCTTTTTAGTAGTGCTTCGCTCTCGTCTTTTAGTATGCCGTTGCATACTTCTGTGCGTGGATGGAGCATCTCTCTGCCTATCCGTTCAAAGCCTCGCTTGGGGTCGCTTGCACCGTATACTATCCTGCTTATCTGTGTCCATCCTGCTGCGCCGGCGCACATCACGCAAGGCTCTAATGTAACGTATAGCGTGCAGTCGGTCAGGTATTTTGCTCCTAAGGCTTCGGCGGCTGCTGTATAGGCGAGCATCTCTGCATGTGCTGTTACGTCGTTTAGTCTTTCTGTATTGTTGTGTGTGCGTGCCAGTATGCGCTCATGACATACTATTATTGCTCCTACTGGTATCTCTCCTTCGTCGTATGCCGTTTGTGCCTCCTGTAGCGCTATGCGCATGTAGTATTCATCGTCGTTGCTATACATTTTTTTTTTGTTAGTCGTATTTGAATATGTTTTTGTTCATGGGTATGAGGCGTGGAATATGGCGAGCAAAGGTTACTGTGTTGTGGTGCTGGTATGATTCGCTGCTCATTATCAAGCTTTCGTGTAGTGGCAGGTATTCTTCGTATGCACGCCAGTCTATGTGGTTGTCGCCTATGTCTTTTGAATTTTTGCCCTGTATGGTCGTCGACTCGGTGCATAGAAACAGCAGTCCGCTGGTTTTTTCAAAGAGGTACATTCGGTCGTATGTCTCTGGCGAGCTGACGGAGATACGGTATATCTTGTGGTTGTTAAAGGTGTATTCGCCGGCATAGCTTATCTCGTATCCCTTGTTATGTCTGTTGTATAGTGGCCCCCTGTAGTCGTATGCTTGAGTCATGTCGTTGTAGTGTATGTCGCTGGCGTCTATCCACATCTTTTGTTTGTAGTCGTATTTTCTGTAGTATTTTATGCCGTTGTTATGGTATCCCTCATATAGTGTGTCGTGCATCCATACTTCTATTCGCACATTGTGTGGGTAGCCATACCACCGTCTCATCTTGCATGTGTCGTGTGGGGCGTTTCTCGTTACTATGGTGCTTTCTATTAGCAGTATGCTGTCGTGGGGTAGTGCTTCGTAGTTCATCAGCGTCATAAAACGGGCGATGACAGCTTCGGCACTGTCGGCATTGCTTTTGGCTGTTGCAAATATCTCTTGTGCTTGTGTGCATGCTATTATGCAGATGCATGCTATTATGGCACTTATTTTTTTCCTGTCCATATCGGTTTCGAGCTTTGTGGTATGCTGAAAGGGTAGTGGAGTGGCGTGCTGCTATGGGTGTTGCGTTGCAACGTTATGTATAGTGTTGTGTTTACGCCTATCTTGGGAGCTTCTATTGTATATGATGTTTGTGTTGTGCCGTTGGCGAGAGCCTCTTCTATCATGTTCTGTATCTTGTTAAAGCTTGTGCTGTAGCCTGTGATGCTATAGAGGTCGGTGTACGTGCCTGAAAAATGATTGTTGGTAACTTTTATATAGCATTCCACGCTGTCCTTTGTCAGTCGCATACGTCCCAGTTCTATTATTTTTCGTGCTGTCATCCATATCACGCTGTCGTGCTGGCTGCGCATTAGCAGGTCTACGCTCATTCCTTCGGCATTGCAGTTCAGCAACGTCTCGTTGCTTGTTGTCGTTTCGTGTGTCTCTGTTGATGTTATCTGCTGTGTGTGGTGGCAGGATGCAAGGCAGAAAACTATCAATAATGTTGCAAGTGCTACTGTTGTATGCTTTCTTGCTATATGGCTTTTGTATGTATCTGTCATTGTATGCTGTCTTGTATTGCTTTTTTATGCTCTATAAGGGTCTTGTTGTCGTCGGTGTCGTTTTTCAAGGCTCTCTCTATGTATATTATAGCCTCCTTGTCGCGTCCCATTTTGTGCAGTATCCATGCGTATGTATCAAGGTAGGTGGCGTTGTCTGGCTCGGCGGCAATGGTGCGTCGCGACATCTCCTCCGCTTTTTCAAGCCTTATGTTCTGTTCTGCTAAAAAGTAGGCGTAGTTGTTGAGGGTCGATATTGATTTGCTGTCTACGGCAAGGCTTTTGTCAAAGTATTTCCACGCTTTGTCATATTCCTCGGTGTGATAGTAGCAGTCGGCCATCATCTCGTATGTCTGCTGTTCCAGGTATCCGCGTCTAAAGCCAATGCGTTCGCATCGTTGTAGCAGTTTCAGCGCCGTTGTGTAGTCGTCTTTTTGCAGGCTGTATAGCGCCTGTAGGTAGTGGGGTAGGATATGTAGGGGGAAAAGCTTTGCGGCGCGTTGTGCATAGTCTTGTATCATCTCGTCGTCGCTGTTGGGCATCGCGTTAAGGCATATCAGCAATGCCTCCCATGCTTCGTAGCGGCTGCTGTCGGTCTGAAGGCTCTCGCCTATCATTTTGGCGGCCTCCTCGTATTGCTCTTGTCGCATCAGCAAGTCGCCGTAGCATAGTGCTATGTCGGCATCATCGGGACATAGCTTTCTTAGGTCCGACATCAATGCCATCGACTCTTTGGTGTGGCTGTAATAGAAGGCTTCGCCACTAAAGAAGTTTGTTATGAGACTTAATTTTTCATGACATTCCAAGGCTGGCGTCGATATTCCTTTGCATAGGTGTTTGTAGCCGTTGTCCCAGTCGTTTGTTTGTAGGTAGTAGTTGGCGAGGGAGAGGTGTATGTATTCGTCATCGGGGTGGTTGGCAAGTATTTGGTCGTAGTATGCCTTTGCTTTTTTATAATCCTTTTTTTGCATGTATACCTCTGCCATCATGGCATTGTATCTTGTCTCTTGTGGCATGGCGTTTGCAAGTTTTTCTATCTCTTCTAACGCTTTGTCGTTTCTGCCTGCACTCTCCCATATCTTCTTCTTTTGTATTGATATTGTCTCGCTAACTCCGTATTTTTTCTCTATTCTGTTTAGCACCTCTATGCTTTTCTCTATCTCACCGTTTTGTAGGTAGCACTCCGACAGGCTGTAGTAGTAGTCAAGTACATCCGGGTGTTGTTTTACTATGGTCTCCCATACCAACGCTTCATTCTTTTTGTTGTTTAGTGCGTCGTATACATCTGTCAGTTGCAACAGGTACCATATATTGTCGTTGTCAAGCTCTACGGCTTTCTTGCTCATCACCAATGCACTGTCTATCTGTCCTTGCTCTATCATCAGCACGCTTATTTCGTAGTATGCTGCACTGTATGTCGGGTTGGCTGCTATTAGTTTGCGGTATAGTGCCATGGCTCGCTCCTCGTTGCCTATTTGCCGTTGTGTCATGGCATCTACCATTATGCAGTCATTTTGCAGGCTTTTTTCGTCTACCTCTATGGGTGTCCTTTCGTTTTTCGGCTGTTTCGGAGTGGCGTTTTGCTTGCTGCTTTTGCAGCTCAATATGGCTGATAGTAGAAGTATGCAGAGACAAATGTTTACTATGGTTGTATGATGGTATTTGATGGCAATCATTTGTATGATTTTTTTATGTTATGAAAGCACGTTTGTATAATAACTTAAAATGTGGTATCTTTATTATTTATATCATAAAAAAACAAAAATAAATAGTTATGTTTTGTACTATTCAATAAAAAGATATATATTTGCATCGTTTTGTAAAGTGTAGTTGCTCGATTGGTATAAAGGGCTATTGTGCTGATATCCAATGGATAATTATGCTATGAGAAATTAGAAAATATTAACCCAAAACAAGTATACAAATGAAAAAAACCGTATTGGCAGTCTGCTTTGCATTGGTCGGCACGCTCGTTATGGCACAGCCTTCCAAACAGCAGAACGCAGTTGTCTCAAAGCAACTGAACAATCAGGTGCAGTATTCTGCATCTTCCGGTTCGTCTGACCTCTCAGCAGTCGGATACAATGGCTCTATTTTTATGAAGAGTGCCAAAGGTGAAGGTGATGTCCTGTATGAGTGTAGATTTACAAAAAACGGGCAAAAGCATCACTTTGGTAGCGTGGATCCTAATAATTATATTATTGCTGATGCGTATGGTCCTGAAATTAGTAGCTATACGCAAAAAAAGTTTATGTGGAACTCTTACGATAGTGCTACCGTTGGTTATCTCAATACGCAGGGTCTCGCTACCGACTTCCCACGTTCTAATGCATGGTTTGGCGGTGCTATGGCTAAGTCTATTTCCGAATATATGGACAGCAACAACTGCTCGTCAAACGATGGTTTTGCCATTATGACGGTTTTCGAGCAGGCTACTATCGAGGGTAAGGCTTTTAACAACTATATTAGATTTAATTCTTTTGAGATTCCAGAGGAGGTTAATGTTATTGACTTTCAGCTTTATCAGTGGTACATGAAGTTCTATGATAAGTGCTATGTTGACTATCGTACAGAGAATATGCCACCAGATGAGTGGAAATCAATGGAAATTAATGTTACTGGTGTTGATATCGATGTCAATGCAAGATTGAACGGTACATTCACTTATACTCTCCCTGTTCGTGCAGTCTATGATGCTCATAATTCAACTGCTTCTCCTCATGAGATTACCCTCAGCCTTCGTTGGTACAGCAATCCTTCAAAGACCACCGATGGTTTCGGCTATCTTTGGATGGTTGACGACGTAAAAGTTATTGCTGGTGGCGACAACCGTCTCTCCAGCCAGCTTGAGTATTATACCTTTGGCGCTTATCAGCTTATGCCACAAGGTCTCGAGCTTCCTCTTTATTGGCATGCTAAGGCCGTTAATACCGGTTCTCTAAAACAAAAAAATATTACTGCTTCGATCTATAATTATTATGAGGGTGAAGATGCTGATCAAGTAGCTTCTGCTACTATGCTTGAGTTGTCTGCTGGTACAAAAGAAGACTTGCATGTCGACCCCGCAGGTTTGAGAAGCAATTCTGGTGATGGCGAAAATAGTGTGTATGGTTGGGGTTGTGGTCATGCCGGTTCTGGTATTATTAACGAAGGTTCGGGTACTGGTATGTTGAATACATCAAAGCTTGGCAACAATTATGTTTATGCTCGTCTGAATTCATATACTGATGAAGCTCGTCAGAATGTCAATTGTTCATATAACAATTATGATACTGTTCAGTATATTGTTGTCGACTCTATCAATGATGGTTCTAAATTCCAAGGTTCTTATGTCTGGGGTCATGACAATGGCGTCCTCACTGTTGGTCAGGCTTATATCTATGGCCACGTAAAAGAGGGTAGCAATACCTATATCACCGATGCCAGTAAGAACTACAGCGCCGCTGGTTATCGCGTAACGGTTCGTTACACCATGGGCAACAAAGTCCCTGTTGATGCTAAAGGTGAGCCTTGGGTAATTCGTGGTATGGAATTGGTACCTGCTACCGACTCCATCATCCGCAATGGCAATGCTACTATCAACCCTGTGCTTTACAAGGATGTTTGCTCTGCTGACGCTCAGTCTGTAAGCTTTACCTCTCTCAAGACGGGTGTCGTTTCATACGACATTGATACAAACGAGGTTTCTACCGATTTCACCGTTTCCAGCATGTACGAAAGTGGTTATTTGCGTTATGATGAATATTCCGACAATACTATCCGTATCGCTTTCCCAGAGCAGCCTGTGCTCGAGCCTGGCGAAAGCTATCGCGTAGGCTACTCTCTCAACGAGGCCGCTAACTTTGCTGTTGCTACTTCTACTGGTAATTACTATTGGCAGAAGGATCTTGTTGGTGGTAGAGATACTGTTATTTCTCACTCCTTTATCGAAGAGGGTGCCAAGTCTCTTGCATCTCATTTTGCTCGTACCGGTATGGTCGACAATGCTTACGACGTGCAAGTTTATGACCCAGAGGTTGACGAGGGTTACAACAATATTTGGGCTGGCAACTTTTACAATCGCTACCCAATGATTCACCTTATCATCGGACCTCGCGTTCAATATGATAAATATACTGTCTACGTTTCATGCGAAACTGAATCTGAGTCTGGTGAGGAACTTGGTTATATTGCCAATGCCAATCGTACCAACATTTGTGTTATTGGCAAGGACACTGTCTCCGAAGGTTCTGAAGCTGTCTATTATCTCTTCACACAGGTGGTTGACGACCTCCTTGGCAAGGTTAAGAGCTTCTCTATCGACGGAACTGTTATCTTTGAGGATGGTGATTTTGTTGAAGAGACTTCTGATGATATAGTTATTACTGGTGATGAAGAAGATGGTTTCTCTATCGTATTCAAGAACGTCAATTCCAATCATGAGATTTCTGCTGTATTTGAAGAGTCTGAGAGTACAGAAGGTATCTATGCTCTCGACAACAATGTTAGCATGAGCCTCCAACCAAACCCTGCTACCAACCAGGTACGTCTCTCTGTTGAGGGCGTTAGCGGTATGGTTGAGTGTGCTGTTATCGACATGAGCGGCCGCTCTGTATATAGCAGCAAGTTTGATGCCGAAGGCACACATACCATCAGCCTCTCCGACATCGCCAAGGGTGCTTACTTTGTTCGTATCAACAACAGCGAGTTCTCTAAGGTCGAAAAACTTATTGTTCGCTAATATTTTTGCTTGTCGGTTGTAACAATCGATAGCTTGTAATACAACGGCACTTCTCTTTCTAAGAGACGTGCCGTTGTTTTTTTCACTCTTTTTCTTTTCGATATCTCCAAAATTAAATGTAAATTTGCATTTTGCTATTTTGTGTGTCTTATGTCTAAAATTTATTGTATTGTATTATTTGTGTGTACGTTTGCTATGATGTCATGCTCCAAGGACGATGTGTCGGAACAGGCTGTACACAATGCTTCTAACGTTCAGGGAACGTATATTGTTACTGGCACTATGGATCGCTATCCGTACAAAGAGGGTGAAAAGCATGCCTATATTCCTTTTAGTGGCAGGGCTATACTCTCCGATAAGGGCGACGCCAACGTCGCCATCTCGTATACTTCCGACAAGACAGGGGCTACTTATTCTATTCTTTCTGAGATTGACGACAATGGCAATTTCATTCTCAACGATTTTTCCCTTACTGTCGATGGCATCTCTTGTTCTGCTCATACTCTGAGCAGTTCTATCTCTCGCAAGGATAATGACACTATATCGGGTACGGTAAATACCATGCTTACTGTTTTTGTCGTTCTCCAGCGTCGGTGCGACTTGCAGCTTACTGCTGTTCGTGTCTCCGATTAATATTTTGTATATAAACATTTATTATAATTTTATGATTGATAAACTCGAAGCCATCTATGCTCGTTACCAAGAAATAGAGCAACAGATGAACGACCCGCAGATTACTGCCGACATGAAGCGTTACGTCAAGTTGAGCAAGGACTATAAAGATTTGCAACCTGTTGTCAAGGCTTATTTCGATTATAAGTCTTTGCTTGATAATATTGCTGAATGTAAGGAACTTTTGGCCAATGAGAAAGACGAGGAGTTGCGCGAAATGGCCAAGGATGAGCTGAATGCTTCTATCGAACGGCGTGATGCAATGGAGGAGGATATTCGCATCATGCTTATACCTGCCGATCCTACCGACAGCAAGAATGCCGTCGTGGAAATACGTGGCGGTACAGGTGGCGACGAGGCTTGCATCTTTGCTGGCGACCTCTTCCGTATGTACACGCGTTTCTGTGAAAAGAAACATTGGAAAATAGAAATTGTTGATTTTAATGAAGGTACAGCTGGTGGCTACAAGGATATAACATTTAATGTGAGTGGCGAAAAGGTGTATGGCATCTTGAAGTATGAGTCTGGTGTCCATCGTGTGCAGCGTGTGCCTGCCACCGAGACACAAGGCCGTGTACATACCTCAGCTGCTGCTGTGGTGGTCCTTCCCGAGGCTGAGGAGTTTGATGTGGAGCTTAATATGGCTGATGTCCGTAAAGACACTTTCTGTGCCTCTGGTCCCGGCGGTCAGTGCGTCAACACCACCTATTCAGCTGTCCGTCTTACTCATATCCCTACGGGTATAGTGGTCTCTTGTCAAGACCAAAAGTCGCAAATCAAAAACCTCGAAAAGGCTCTTGTAGTGCTGCGCACTCGTCTATATGAAAGAGAGTATAACAAGTATATGGAGGAGATGTCTTCAAAGCGCAAGACTATGGTTGCTACGGGCGATCGTTCTGAGAAGGTGCGTACCTATAACTATCCTCAGTCGCGCGTTACCGATCACCGTATTGGTTATACCATGTACAATCTTGCCGCTTTTATGGATGGCGACATCGAGGATCTCATCGATGCTTTGCAACTTGCCGAAAATGCTGAGAAACTTAAAGCTTCGGTAGGTTGATGTTAGTGTAAATATTTTTCTTTCCTTATGAATGTTGCAGCATTAGTATCTGGCGGTGTCGATAGCTCGGTGGCGGTGCATCTGCTCAAAGAGCGGGGTATCACTCCCGACATATTCTATATCCGTATAGGCATGGAGGATAGGGAGCGTATGCTCGACTGTCCTGCTGAGGAGGATATAGAACTTACTTCGTTTATCGCTCGCAAGTATGGCTGTCGTTTCCAGGAGGTGGATTTGCAACAGGAATATTGGGATAATGTGGTTGGTTATCTTATCTCTACAGTCCGTCAGGGTCTCACGCCTAATCCCGATGTGATGTGCAACAAGCTGATAAAGTTTGGTGCTTTTGAACAACGCTGGGGTTATCAATACGACCGTATTGCTACAGGACATTATGCTACTACGGAAGTTATTGACGGTATAACTTTTCTTGCTACTTCGCCCGATCCAGTAAAAGACCAGACCGACTTCTTGGCTCAGCTATCCTATCAGCAGATTGCCAAGTCGATGTTTCCCATAGGACATCTCTACAAGCATGAGGTTCGCGACATCGCTATGCAGGCTCATCTGCCATCAGCTACGCGCAAAGATAGTCAAGGAATCTGTTTCTTGGGCAAGATTAATTATAACGATTTTCTCCGAAAGTATGTCGGCGAACGACCTGGCAAGATAGTTGAATATGAGACAGGTAAGGTGTTGGGCGAGCATAAGGGCTTTTGGTTTCATACTATCGGACAGCGTAAGGGCCTTTTGTTAAGTGGCGGCCCATGGTTTGTGGTCAAGAAGGATGTGCAGGAGAATGTAGTTTATGTGTCGCAAGGCTACGATCCTGCCACACAGTATGCCACGTCGTTCAATCTCGATGGTTTTCACTATCTTAGCAAAGATGTTTTTGGCAGTTTCGATACGATAGATGTAAAATTCAAGATACGTCATACTCCTGATTTTCATCAAGGTCATCTCTCTCGCAATGCTGATGGCTCAGTGCATGTGGAGTCGGATTGTCGCATACAGGGCGTCGCCGCCGGCCAGTATGGTGTAATCTACGACAACGATGCTCATCTTGTTGTGGCGTCGGGTGTGATTAGTGAACGTTAATCTAACTTTGCAAAATATAAGCCCCTTGTATTCTGTATACGAGGGGCTTTTTTTTGAGCTTTTGTTATCGTCGCCATATCTTGTGTAAAATTTGAAGTATGACGTTGTTGATATTCTCGGAGATATTCATCTTCAACAGCAGGAATATGGTGAGTGCTGCAAGTATGCAGCTGCGTAGTGCTGCCTCGCATAGCAACGCCGTTATGCTTGTGCCGAAAATTTGTTGCGTGAGCAATGCAATGCCATAGTTTGCGGCGTAGAGTATGCATATAAGCAGCAATACTGACAGCATTTTTTTTGAGAATGGCGTTATCTTGAATTTTATCCATGTAAAGCCTACTATCAATGTCAGGTAGATAACCATTCCCGATAGTGTGGCTATGGCGGAGCCGTTGATGCCGAGTATTGGTATGAGCGTGATGTTGAGGAATACTGTCGACACCATCAATACAATAGAGAAAGGCAGCGACAAGGCGTAGTATTTAGAGAAGCCTATCATCGACCCCACGCTCGACAATGCGAGGTTGATGATGTTAAATACTCCAAGGATATATACTACGCTGATGCCGGCTCTAAACTCTTCGCCATTGGGTATGATGGTAAACAGGCAGTCGATGTTTATTGCGATAAAAAAGAATATAAGTGCGCCGATAAGCATGTTGTGTAGTGCCATCTGCTTGCAGAATTGTCCGGCGCCTGTATAGTCTTTATCTTTGACATACTGTGCCAGCACAGGTCCTGAAATGGCGTTGAGCGAGCGCGACGGTATGCTGATAACGTTGGCTATATATTGTGCTATGGTGTATATTCCTGCTAATGCCAGTCCGCCTTGCGCACCTATAAATAGCGAGTTGAGCATGCCTATGTTGTTTATCATGGCTGTAACGGTTACCATCAGTGTATAGCCTGCTATGTCTTTAGCCAGCTGTGGTGTCAAATGTTTCCAGTCAGGACGGAACGACACCTTCTTTAGCGATATTAAATATATAAAGTTGAGCAATGTCGCTATGGCGTATGCCGAGCTGAAGAGTATTACAAACCAATCGAGGTTTATCACTCCGAAGCCGTATAGCAGATATGTTATCAGGTTGCAAAGGCGTATGCCTACTTCGCGTATTAGCTTGGGTATGGTGATACGCATCAGCACGTTGGCGTTAGATTCAAATATGCTGATGTATAGTGTGAAAAAGGTTAGAGGCAGTAGGATGTATACATAGTCTGTAAAAAGTTGAGACTTGTCGGAATAGAGGTCTATGATGTTGCCTTTGAGGCAGAAAAACAATGCAGTGAAGATTAGGAATCCGATAAATGGCAGCAGTAGGGTGAATGAGAAGAATCCGTGGTCTTTGCTTTTTTCGTCTTTGAAATATGGATAATAGCGTATTGCCGATGAACTTGTGCCAAGCATCGCCAAGCTGCTGAAGAGCGTCGAGGCGTCTATCAATATGCGTGTCAATCCAATCTCTTCGGCTGTAAGAAAATGGGTAACAACAAAAAATGTTGTTACAAAGCCTAATATTATGCCAATGTAGTTTGCTATCGAGCCTTTTATACTCTGTCGTGCAATTATTCCCATAACGTTTGCAAAAGTACTATTTTTTCTTAATAATATGGCAATATTCTATTCTAAAATGGTGATATGTGCGATATTTGTCGTGCTTGTTGTAAAAAATATACGAGGCAGTCTGCTGTTTCAAGGCCGCCTCGTAATATCAATATGGTGTTTTTATTGTGTTTATAGGAATATCCATTTTAATCCAACGGCAGGTGTAACTGTCAGCCCTTTGTTTTTCATGAAGTCGATGTCGGTATGGTATCCGCCGTCAAAGTTATAGCCTATCTCTATCTCTCCGCCTGCGTGCAGGTTGGGGCAGCCAAAATGTCTGCCTATGTTGTACCATATCTGCGACTCGCATAACATGGAGACGTGTGTGGTGGTAGGCTTGAGTTCTTCTATCCATGTCGTTGTGTTGCCGTACAGGTCCATGATGCCTAAAAACGATAGACCTTCTACGCCGGCGAGTTTATTGGAGCGGCATACGAGCGACAGTTGAAGTGGTATTTTGTTGTATTGATTGTCTTGTGCAAATTTCTCATGACGATAGTACAGACCTATGGAAAGTATGTTGCTATAGTCGATGTTGTGAAAAAGATATGAGATGCCTGTCTGCCATGTGTTGGCGGCATATTGTCCGCCGTTCCATTCAACATGAAGATTCCAGTTTCTTAGTTTGCTGTTGTGCCAGAAGCAGATTTCGCGTTCTATTTCGGTATAGAATCCGCTGGCTGTTATTGCACCGTTTTTGATGGGGTGGTAGATGTCGGTAAAGTAGTAGGTGCTACCCCAGGGGTCTGAGTAGGAAACCTCTATAGTCGTTGTCGGGTGTCCTCTCATTATGTCGTACATCTCTTGCAGGTCTGTCTGGGCATAGACTTTGCCTGCATACAATGTTGCGAGCACAAGTGTGCATACTATGCGTTTTATGTGCATTTTTTTTCGTTCCATGATATTGTCTGCGTTCATGGCCGTCACCGGCCCGCAGGCATTTTCGGCATGTAGGTCGCCGTGTCTCTTTGCCGTGGCGGCAAGGTGTTTGTCTTTTTTCATTGTTTATTTGATATTTAAGGATTGTAGGCTGTCAATGCATAATATTTTGCAAAGATAGTCTTTTTTTATTTGTGTTAGAGTATCATTTCAATTATTTTACCATTTCTTTTTTTATTGATTATAAACTTTTTGACGCTTTCATTTCGTAATGTACGCTTTTTTTTGTACCTTTGGCACTTTATTATATGCACTGACAAAATGCTGTTTCGTGGTGCAAAATATTGTTTGATAGATAGATAACAAGAATATTATAAACATTATTTACTTTACAATCAGATGAAAATTTACCAGACATCCGACATTCGCAACATCGCTCTTGTAGGCGGTGCCAAGTCCGGCAAGACAACAATGGCTGAGGCTATGGCTTTTTGTGGTGGAGTTATTAATCGTCGCGGTACGGTTGAGGACAAAAACACTATCTCAGATTATCGTGA
Source organism: Bacteroidales bacterium (assembly GCA_045598945.1). Taxonomy (GTDB): domain Bacteria; phylum Bacteroidota; class Bacteroidia; order Bacteroidales; family P3; genus Colimorpha. The sequence goes on from JAZRVD010000168.1 coordinate 43,762, forward strand.
TATAGAAATAGACCGTCGCAATTCGGTCAACACATCGTTGCTCTATACCGAGTTTGGCGGCAAGAAAATCAACATTCTCGATGTGCCTGGCTTCGCCGATTTCCAAGGTGAGCTGGTCGCCGCATTCAATGTTGTTGAGTCTGCTGTTGTCGTTGTCAACGCACAGAGCGGTATCGAAGTGGGTACAGAGATAGCTTATCGCTATAGCAACAAGTTGCATACCCCTATGATCTTTGTCGTTAATCATCTTGATGCTGAAAAGGCTAATTTTGATGAGTCTGTCGCTCAGCTTAAGGATTATTTCGGCAACAAGTGCAGCGTGCTTCAGTTCCCTGTCAATCAGGGCTTGGGCTTCAACAGTGTTATCGACATTGTCCTTAACAAGATGCTCACTTTCAAGGATGGCAAGGTAGAGATGGCCGATATCCCCGCCGAGTATGCCGACAAGGCTGCCGAGATGCACAGCGCTCTCGTCGAAGAGGCTGCCGCCGCCGACGATGCTCTGATGGAGAAATATTTCGATGAGGGCGACCTCAGCCAAGAGGAGCTCACCAAGGCTCTCAAGATGGCTCTCGCCAAACGTGAGCTTTATCCTATCGTCTGCACCTCTGCTAAGGAGAATATGGGCGTAGCTCGTTTGCTCGAGTTTGTTGTCGACAATGTGCCCGCACCTAATGAGGTTGCTGAGTATAAGACCACCAAGGGTGGCAAGGAGCTTAAGTGCGACGCCACTCAACCTACGGTGGCTTTCACTTTCAAGACGGCTAAAGACAAGAATCTTGGCGAGATAGCTTATCTTCGCGTCTATGATGGCGAGGTGTCCGAGTCGCAAGATGTTCTTAACAGCTGCAACCAGAGCAAGGAGCGTCTCTCTCAGATACTCGTATGCGCTGGCAAGAACCGACAGAAAGTTGAAAAGGCTGTCGCCGGTGATATTATCTGCACCATCAAGCTCAAAGATGTTAAGACCAACCAGACTCTCACCACAGCCAAAAACGCTGAGGATGTTGTCAACGAGATTGAATTCCCAGTGCCTATCCATACTGTGGCTGTAAAGGCTGCCAACAGCAATGATGACGAAAAGGTTGGCGCTATCCTCAACGAGATGTGCAATGCCGACCGTTCGCTTACCCTTACCAACAGTCGCGAGCTCCGTCAGCTCATCCTTGGCTGTCAAGGCGAGTTGCACCTCAATACTCTGAAATGGTATTTCGCCAACGTTCACAAGCTTGAGGTCAACTTCACCGATCCTCGCGTCCCTTATCGCGAGACTATCACCAAGAGCTCCGAGGCCATGTATCGCCACAAAAAGCAGTCTGGCGGTAGCGGCCAGTTTGGCGAGGTACACATGCTCATCGAGCCTTATTTTGAGGGTATGCCCAACCAGACCAAGTATCCTATCCGCGACACTCAGGTCTATAAGCTCGACTGGGGCGGACAGCTTGTATTTAACAACTGTATCGTCGGCGGTAGCATCGATGCACGTTTTATGCCTGCTATCCTGAAGGGTATTATGGAAAAGATGGAGCAAGGTCCTCTTACTGGTTCATACGCTCGCGACATCGTTGTCAACATCTACGATGGTAAGATGCACCCCGTAGACTCCAACGAAACGGCTTTCAAAATCGCTGGTCGTACCGCTTTCCGCGAGGCTTTCAAACAGGCTTCTCCTAAGATTATGGAGCCTATCTACGATATAGCCGTTACCGTTCCTACCGAGTCGATGGGTGGCGTTATGACCGACCTCCAGGGCCGTCGTGCCATAGTGATGGGTATGGATGCCGAAGGTAAATATACCGTTTTGCGCGCCAAGGCTCCTCTCGCCGAGATGAACCGTTATTGCACTGCTCTTAGCTCGCTTACCAGTGGTCGTGGCACATTCACTATGACATACGCTGAGTACCAGCAGGTACCTACCGATGTCCAGCAGTCCCTCCTCAAGGCTTACGAAGAGTCTGCTGCCGACGAGGATTAATACTACATCGAACTATATTTATTGTAGATATTTTCAAGACAAGCCTCTTTTTATTATGGGGGCTTGTCTTATTTTCGTATTTTTGCATACGATTTCAAAAACATCCGTTATGTCTGTCAAAAATGGTCAGCAGCAAGTAATGCAGCAAAATCAGAAGCTCTCTCCACAGCAGGTGATGAGGTTCAGATTGCAACGTATGCCTATTTTGGAGCTTAAACAGGAGGTGGCTAAGGTCATAGAAAGTAATTATATGTTCGAGGTTGACGAACATGATGAGATGATGCAGACAGTAGAGCTGAACAATTCTCAGAACGAGCCTGACGATGACATTTTCGATGATGAGGAAAATGCTATGTGCGATATTGATAGAGATGATGATGAACCTAATTCTTCCGATGAAACATCATTGCATGAGTCTGATTATGAAAATAATGATGATATAATCGATGCCAGCATATATAATGTTGACGAGGGGTCGTATGACGAGTTAAGCGACCAGCGGTCGAGTTTGGTGGAAAACTGTGCCGTGTCGGTATCTTTCTCCGATGACTTGATGTGGCAGCTCAACTCTCTCAACCTCACCGCACGTCAGCAGATTATTGCCAAAGAGATTGTCGACAGTATTGCCGACACAGGCTATCTCAACCGCAGTGTAGACCTTATCGCCAATGATATCTCTATACAGTGCAAAGACGACTATTACACCGATGAGGTGATGGAGGTGCTAAAGATAGTGCAGCAACTCGATCCCCCTGGTGTGGCGGCTACTTCGTTGCACGAATGTCTGTCGTTGCAGGTGCATCGTCTCAATCTTTCCACGTTGGCATGGCGCAACGCTGTAGAGATTGTAGACTATCATTTAGACCTCTTGGCAAGCAAGAAATACGATCTCATTCGTGACAAATTGCAGATCGACGAGGCTACGTTTAAAGAGGCACTGGCTATTATTCATCACCTCAACCCTATGCCCGGTGGCGGCGGCGATGTCTTTTTGCCAGAGATAATGCCCGACTTCGTTGTAGAGGTGCATGACAACGAGTTGGTGCTGTCTCTCACCAAGGGCAACAAGCCAGACCTGCGGCTGAACGAGGACTATATGGAGATACTTTCGATGTTGAAGGCTGCTCCCGCCTCGAATGCTACGCAAAAACAGATTGACGATATACAGTTGCATCAAAATGATGCAGAGGATTTTATTCTTGCCATCAAGGAGCGTTATGATACCATGTACAAGGTGATGTCCAAAATTGTTGCAGTGCAGCGAAAGTTTTTCTTTAGCGGCGATGAAAACGAGTTGGTGCCGCTGTCGCAGCACTCTATTGCTGTGGCCACAGGCTTGGACGACTCCACCATATCTCGTTTTGTTAGAGAAAAATATGTGCAAACTGCTTTTGGCACCTTCCCTATTCAACGCTGTTTTGGCACTGCTGTGGCATGTGATGATGATACCGACAAGACTGCCCTTTTTGTTAAAAATCTTTTGGCAAAGTGGGTCGACGAGGAGGACAAGGATAATCCGTATACCGACCTTCAGCTTGTAGAAATGCTGAAAAAAGAAAAGATATCTATCTCTCGTCGTACTGTTGCTAAATATAGGCAAGAGCTGAACATTCCCGGTTCGGCACATCGATAAAAAAAACATAATTTTTTTGGTAAAATAATACATATATATTGATGAAAAAGACCAATCTTTCCGAGTATGACCCCAAGCATGTTCCTGATGGCAAAGACTATCGCGTGGCTGTTGTCGTGGCAGAGTGGAACGAGGAGATAACAAATGCCTTGTTGCAGGGTGCTGTCGACACTTTGGCAGAGCATGGCGTGGCTGAAGATAATATCGTCGTTTTACATGTCCCTGGCAGTTATGAGCTTTCGTCGGGTGCGGATATGGCATTAACCTATTCTGATAATATCGATGGTGTAATATGCTTGGGCTGTGTCATACAGGGCGACACACGCCATTTCGACTTTATTTGCGAGGCGGTCTCGCAGGGGCTTACCAATGTTTCGTTGCATCATCACAAGCCTGTCATCTTTGGTCTGCTCACCACCAACGACTATCAGCAGGCACTCGATCGTTGCGGTGGCAAACATGGCAACAAAGGGGTAGAGGCTGCGGTAACGCTGCTTAAAATGGTCGCACTGCGTCGCGACATGGTGTCGCAGAATTATTGATTATTGTATTTTGTCTATGAGAATTGTATTTATGGGGACTCCTGAGTTCGCAGTCCTCTCGCTCGATGCTATTGTAAAGGCTGGCCACGATGTGGCGGCTGTCGTTACTGTCCCCGACCGTCAGGCTGGCAGAGGCCTAAAAGTTGTATACTCGCCTGTCAAAGAGTATGCCGTTCAGCATTCCTTGCCGTTGCTGCAGCCTGAGAGGTTGCGCGATGAGGCTTTTTTGGATGCTCTGCGTCAGTTGAATGTCGATGTCTTTGTTGTCGTGGCGTTCCGTATGCTGCCAGCTTGTGTGTGGCAGATGCCGCCACTCGGCACATTCAACCTTCATGCCTCATTATTGCCTCAATATCGTGGTGCCGCACCTATCAACTGGGCTATCATCAATGGCGAGCAGCAGACAGGTGTTACTACTTTTTTGCTCAACGAGCATATCGATGAGGGCAGCATCCTTTTGCAAGAGACTACACCTATCAATGAGAACGACACCCTTGAGACTCTCTACGACCGCCTTGCCAATATGGGGGCGATGTTGACTGTTAAAACGCTCGACGGCCTGGAACATGGCACTATCACGCCACACATGCAGAATATCACTGTTCCGCTGATGCCAGCACCAAAGATATTCAAGGCAGACTGTGCCATACCGTGGCATAAAGGTGGCCGAGCTATATTCAATTTTGTCAGAGGCCTTTCGCCATATCCTGCCGCCACTACGGTATTTATTGACGAAAAAGGTGCTCAACGAAGTGCGAAAATCTTTGAGGTAATGTTTGAGCCAGCTGATAATGTCGAGGTTGGAACAATAGTTTCTGATGGTAAAAATGACTTAAAAATCGGTGTAATAGATGGTTTTATTCATATTTTGTGGCTGCAAATGAGTGGAAAACAAAAGATTTTTGTAACAGAATTCTTAAAAGGTTATCGTGTAAATAATTGGAAATTAGATATGTAGGTAAAACGTAAAAAATATTGCTAAATTTTTTCACACTTTAGGTGTTTCATTATTAGAATTTTGTATATATTTGCAACATCATTTGTGAATAAGTTTTTTCAACCACTTAAATATATTTTATATGAACAAGACCAATTTAGTTGATGCAGTCGCTGAGAAGGCTGGGCTCACCAAGGCTGAGGCTCAGAAGGCAGTGAATGCTTTTGTTGACGCAACGATCGGTGCCCTCAAGGCTGGCGATAAGGTTGCTATTCCAGGTTTCGGTACTTTCTCTGTCTCCGAGCGTGCTGCTCGCATGGGCAAGAACCCACGTACCGGCGAGGCTATCAAAATCGAGGCAAAGAAATCCGCCAAGTTCAAAGCTGGTAAAGGTTTCGACCTCTAATCAGTTAGCACTCTACAATGTCTACACAAAAAAGGCTGTTGCAAAGCAACAGCCTTTTTTGTTGTTCTACTAAGTTCAACATAATAATGCCCAACGGGGCAACAAGTCTTCAGCCCAGTCTCCGGGTATTATCGTCCGTCAACCCTTGTCATGTAAGGGCAATGAAGAACGTCCACACATGAGCATTGACATGATGACCCCCCTCAAGAAGTATCCTTATGTGTAGGAGAAATCACAAAAAGATGGACAAGTTACAGAGAGATTCACATAAAAGAAAATCAAAACTCTTACATAATCCCTGAGAAAGGTTTACCTTTGCAATCGTGTTCAGGGTTTCCTTCCGGGCTACGCCCTCCAGTCAACCCTGAACAGTTATAAGAAT
>JAZRVD010000169.1:0-11116 GCA_045598945.1 Bacteroidales bacterium
CTCCTTGCCAAACTTGACGCCTATCTTGTAGACCTTGCGGCTGTCGGCGAGGTAGGGCTTGGCATAGCCTCGCTCGTCTATCTGTCGCAATGCAGCCTCGGCACTGTCGTTGAGCTTGAACTCAAAGATGTATACATATTCAGGAGTCTCCACCACCATGTCCACCCTGCCCTGGCTGCAGCACTTCTCATCGACAGTGTTGTACACGCTCAAAAGCGAGAACATCATGCTGAAAGAGTGATGAAAATAATATTCCATATCCTTTTTCATCAGATAGGTCTTCGAAGCAAAAAAAGCCGTCAGTCTATTGCGGAGCTTGTCAAGCTGAGCCGTTTGCAACATATCGTCGAAGTCATATACCAAAGAACTTGAATCGTTAGTTGTTGTCGTATTAAAGAATTCGTTGAGAAGCATAGAAATAAAGCCCTCCTTGACTTCATTGTTAGGATAGCCCAACAAGAAACGTCTTGTCCGAGGATTGTATTTCTTTATCGTCAAGTACCCACTCTGATAAAGCATTGGCACTGGAGCATCGATATCGGCACGGTAGTCTATAAATTCCTCTGGCGAATACCATTTTTGTAGCAAATCATCCATGTTTTGACGGAAGCGTTGCATTAACTTCATCAAATACGTCGGCGTGCCTGTGGCGAACCAATAGTTTTTTATCGCCATGCTGTCGAAAGCATTAATAATGCTAAAAGGATTGTACACGTCTGTCATTGCAATAGAAAAATGATAGCCATCGTACTGTGCTTTCAAACTCTCTTTCATCTGCTCAGCCGTACAATACAATTTTGAAGCAAACGCTGTTATTGGCTCTTCAAAATAATTATAAAGCTCTGCCTCGCTTATTCCGCACAATGTCTCATACTTTTCATCGAGACTTATATCCTTTGGCTGGTTAAAGCCGCTAAAAACGCTGACCTGCGAGAACTTGGTAACGCCCGTTAGCAGCACGAAACGCAGATGCTCGTCGACAAGCTTGAAGACAGAGTAGAAGGCCTTGAGAATGTTTCTGTTCTTCTCTTCAGACGATGTACCCATAGTGTCTAATAGCGGCTTGTCGTATTCGTCTATCAAAACAACGGCACGTTTGCCTGTCTGAAGGTGAGCCTGCTGGAGGATATTTGCAAAACGCCTGCCTCTCACATCGTTGACATGTTGTACAGAAAACTGTCTTTCCCACTCCTCAAGACAATCATCAATAGTATGCTCCAACTCGCCATCGTTAGTAAAATTGCAGCCGTTAAAGTCGATATGGAAAACAGGATAGGTCTCCCACTTCTGTTCCAGATCCATTATCTTCAAGCCTTCGAAGAGATGCTTCTTGCCCTCAAAATAGCACTTCAACGTAGAGAGCGTCAGCGACTTACCAAAACGGCGAGGTCGGCAGAGAAAGCAAATGCTTTGATGAGCCAATTCATAAATCAAATCGGTTTTGTCTACATACGCATAATTCTCCTCGCGAAGTTTCTCAAAACTTTGTACACCTATAGGATATTTCATAACTATCACCTTCCATTTTATTAAACACTCGCAAAAACCAATCAAACCAAAGGCATTAGACGCATGACTGCCGCTGTACCACGCGGATTGGTTATCTTACAGCAATGAGTATCGCCTTCAGTCTGCCTGACGACAGACACAATTTCATTGGGACGTGTCTCAAGAATATAATCTATATCTATTTGCTGATTGACGAAACGTTGCGAAGCGTCGAGCACCTCTTGTGGAAGAACATCTGTCATCCAATTTAGGTAGTCTGCGTTATTAACATGCTGGGTATGGTCGAGCATGGACTCAGTAACCTTGAACTGTTCCTGACGCTGTGGTGCCGAAAAGTCGCCAAGACGCAACTTAGAAAGGTTATCGAGACTTGTAGCCTGACAAGAATGATGCTCGTAGCCATCCATCATGTCGCCCAGACGTACAACGCGACGCTGTGTAAAATCTATCACCGCCCAATAAGCCGAAGCAGTAACACACGTACTGCTGTCGGCTATAGAGAAGTCGCGAACGGCATACAACCCATTGACACCGCGCGACCATGTACTTATTGCTAAGTTCGCAAATAACGAGGGCATGTATTTGATTTCGTAATGCATGCGACAAAGCACCCATGCCTTGTTTTGCTTTATTAGGTCGAGCCATCCGATATGGGTCTCATGAGTATGATGTTCGGCGGCTTCTTGCATAAGACGCCCAGCTCCCCAGAGCGAGAGATGGTCGGTACGGTCGCAAAGATATGACTCAAGTGTTGTGTTTACCTCGTATATCATATAATGTTATTTAGACACCACAGGGTCGGACATAGATTTCATACTCTCTGCTCGACCCATGAAAGTGTATCACTGACAAGTATATTGTTACATGCGTTCCGGCACCTCGATGCCGAGTATTAGCATGGTGTTGCGCAGAGCGTTAGCCACCATGTTGCAGAGTTGCACACGGAACGCCATAGACTGCACATCGCAATCGCGCAAGATAGGTGTATCTTGATAAAAGCTGTTGAAACTCTTGGCGAGTTCGTAGGCGTAGTTGGCCACCTGTGCAGGACTAAAGCTTTCGGCAGCCTGGCTAATGGTAGCCGGCAAGTCGTGAAGAACCTTTATCACTTGACGCTCCTTGTCGGTGAGTGCTACGGGCTGTACCTTGCTGGACATGTCGATACCCTGCTCAACACCCTTGCGCACTATGCTGCGTATGCGAGCATGCGTATACTGGATAAACGGGCCTGTGTTGCCGTTGAAGTCGATACTCTCTGACGGGTTGAAAAGCATGGTCTTGGTGGGGTCGACCTTAAGGATAAAATACTTGAGCGCACCCAGTGCAAGGATATGATATAGATGCTGACGCTGTTCATCGGAAAGGTCATTGTTTTTGCCATGTTCAGCGCATACGCTCTCGGCTGTACGTTCCATTTCAGCAATAAGGTCATCGGCATCTACTACAGTGCCTTCGCGCGATTTCATCTTACCATTGGGCAACTCCACCATGCCATAAGAGAGATGATAGACCTTGCTTGCCCAATCGAAGCCAAGCTTGCCAAGCACAAGCTTAAGTACCTGAAAATGATAATCCTGCTCGTTGCCAACGACATATATCAGACGCTCTGCTCCAAACTCGCCATGACGCAACAAGGCTGTACCGAGGTCTTGCGTCATATAGACCGACGTGCCATCGCGACGCAGCAGAAGTTTCTGGTCGAGACCATCGGCAGTGAGGTCGCACCACACCGAGCCGTCGTCTTTGCGAAACAGCACACCCATATCCAGCCCCTTCTGCACCAGTTCCTTGCCAAGCAGATAAGTATTAGACTCGTAGTAAATCTTGTCGAAGCCTACGCCAAGACTTTTATACGTCTGGTCGAAGCCTTCATAGACCCATCCGTTCATCATCTCCCACAGACCGCGCACCTCCTTGTCGCCCTCTTCCCATAACTTGAGCATACGCTGAGCCTCCTGCATCAACGGAGCGTCGCGTTTGGCGTCGTCCTCGCTCATTCCTTTTTCCATCAAGGCTTTAACCTCTTCCTTGTAATGCTTGTCAAACTCGACATAATACTTGCCGACAAGATGGTCGCCTTTGATACCGGCGCTTTGCGGTGTCTCACCATTGCCATAACGCTGCCATGCAAGCATAGACTTGCAAATATGTATGCCACGATCGTTGACAAGATTAACCTTCTTAACATTGGCGCCATTGGCGGATAGTAGCTCACTCACCGACCATCCCAAAAGATTGTTGCGGATATGGCCAAGATGAAGAGGCTTGTTGGTATTGGGCGAGGAATACTCGATAACCACTGGAGCCGCATTGTCATCAGCCCGACGTATACCGTAACTATCATTTGCAGCATTGGCACCTACAAAGCCGAGCCAATAGCTATCGGCAATGACGAAATTAAGGAATCCCTTGATGACATTGAACGAAGCCACCTCGCCAAGCGATTGCTGCACAGCCTCGCCCACCTCGCGTGCCAACACCTCAGGGGCACGACGTGCCTGCTTGACAAAAGGAAAAACGACAAGCGTAAAATCACCTTCAAACTCTTTTTTAGTGCCTTGCAGCACAATGCTTTCGGCAGAAGACTCGATGCCATAGAGGTCGCGCAACGCACTGCTCACGGCCTGTTGCAGTTGTAATTCTATCATGGAAAAATGCTATTATTGATAACAAAAAAAACTAATCGACAATACACAAAAACATTGTCTTTTTATGACTGCAAAATTACACCTTTTATGCCATTCTACCAACTTTTTAATGCATAGACAAAAAAATTGATTTTATAAAACACCAAAATACAAAAAAAAATACTACTTTTGCAATTCGATATGTTGTTATGTTTGACAACAAAAAATGCATATAAAAGAAAATTAAAAACATATAAACATGGAACTTATAGCGAAACTTTCAACTATCTTGGAAACCATCTCAGGCACATCTCAAAGCACTCAAAGAGAATGGGTGCGAGGAGGCTTTGTGGTAGAAACCGAAGAATCTTTTCCACGCAAAGTTGCATTCACACTGTTTGGACAAGACAAAGTTGACGCTCTCAACGGACTGGCCGTTGGCAGCTATGTGCGTGTTATCTTCCACCTTGAGTCGCGCGAATATCAAGGGCGCTGGTATACCGACGCACGTTGCGAAAGCGTAACGCCCTACACAGGTCAGCCCATGCCAGGCTATGGCCAGCCCATGCCAGGTTATGCACAGCCAACGCCAGGCTATAGTCAGCCCATGCCAGGCTATGGCCAGCCCATGCCAAGTTACGGTCAGCCCACACCAGGCTATGGTCAGCCAGTGGCTCCAGCCGTCAACACCCCACAGGCTCCAGGCATGCCACAAGGCGGCGAAGGTCAGCCATATACGCCAGCACAACCACAGCAACCTGTGCAACAGACACCCCAACCATCTATGCCGCAAAACGACGACGACCTGCCATTCTAATCAGACAGCCATCGTTGACAAAGCAGCAACACACAACGGCGACATCCAAATGCCATATAGGTGTCGCCGTTGCTATAATAGACAAAACACCACAGTATAATGTCCACCAACGACAAGACAGCACTCAGACAAGAGGTGCGCAAACTGAAAAAGACATTATCGGACAGCGAGAAGCTCAGCCGCTCCAATACGCTAATGCAAAGCATCGAAGCCCTTGCCGAATTTCAGCAAGCCGCCACAATGCTGCTATACTGGAGCATGACCGACGAGGTGCAGACACATCAACTTGTTGAACGATGGCATACAAAGAAAAAGGTACTGCTGCCATGCGTTGATGGCGACAACCTGCTACTGCGCCAGTATACAGGCGCCAACTGCATGCACGCCGGCGAACAGTTCGGCATAGGCGAGCCGCAAGGCGAGATATTTAGCGACATCGACAGCATAGACCTCATTGTTGTACCAGGCGTAGCCTTCGACAGTCACTGCAACCGCATGGGACGCGGCAGAGGATTCTACGACCGACTGCTCGCCACCACACCTCACGCCATCAAGATAGGCGTAGCCTTCGACTTCCAAATCTTCGACACCATACCCGTCGAGCCTTTCGACCAACCTATGGACATTGTAGTCGGCGAGACAAAAACATATACGAAATAAAAAAAAGATACAGCCATGCCAATGTTCTTCACACCCAAACCACGACAATTCCACTACGAGCCACGATTCTACGACCCGGAAAAAGAAAAATGGGAAGCACTCAAACAGAAATATGCCGATGAACATGACGTACCAGCCAACAACGAAGACAACGGCTCCGTCAGCGACGACGAGTTAAAATACTTCCAAGACAAGGTGCGACAGATGAACCGTACTGAAAAACGGCAAGCCTCAAAATTTGGCATCCGCGACCTTTTTCGCCGTCGCGAAATGCCAAAATTCAACTATCAGCCACGCTTTCAAAACACCACCGAAAACAGTGGCGTCCCTGTCGCCGACAATCAGCTGATAGACAAATACTCGCATACCGAATCCAAACACCGCGTGCGAATACGCCGACGCTACGACATAGAAGACGTAGACTACATGAAACCCATACCCGCAGGCAAAATAATGCTCTACGCCTTGCTTGCCTGCATACTGCTATACTGGATATTGTTTTAATTATACCAAACATTACCAATTAAAAACGTATCTTTGCAAAAAAAATATAGACGATGTACATACAAGTCTTAAAATCTAAAATACATAGAGTTACCGTTACCGAAGCCGATTTAGACTATATTGGCAGCATCACCATCGACGGTGCAATGATGGATGCGGCAGGCATTATAGAAAACGAAAGAGTGGAAATATACGACATTACCAACGGTGAGAGAATATGCACCTACGCCATACGAGGCAAAGAGCATAGCGGCGTAATAGGTATCAACGGAGCAGCTGCTCACAAGATACACACAGGCGACCTCGTCATCATAGCCTCCTACGCCATGATGGAGATGGAAGAGGCTCGCACCTGGCACCCCACCGTCATCTTTCCCACCAACAACAAAGTATTATGAACAAGCGTGTGGCAGACATCCTAAAGTTTGCCATTTTCTTAGGCATAGGCATATTTTTCATCTACTGGTTTCTACTCAAGCTCGAGCCTGAACAAAAAGAAGCCATCTGGCAGGCATTCTGTTCTGCCAACTATATATGGGTAGGCGTTGCCATGCTCTGCTGCCTGCTTAGCCACTGGGTGCGCGCCCTGCGCTGGCAGCTACTATACACCCCGTTAGGCATAAAACCAAAAATCTCCAACACCTTCGGATCGGTGGTGGTGGCATACCTCGCCAACCTCGCATTTCCACGCCTCGGCGAAGTGGCACGCTGCGCCACCATGCGCACCAGCGAGAGCATACCATTAGACAAATCGCTCGGCACCGTCGTTACCGAACGCGTAGTAGACGTGCTACTCTTTGGCATCATAGTATTGATAGGCATGTTGCTGATGTACAGCAACATCAAAGACTGGCTATACAACGGACTGATACAAAAATTCGACAACCTACCATCTATCACCCTGCTCGCCATAATAGGAGCAGTCCTCGTTACAGCTGCCATTGCAGCATACAAGCTCTTTTGGAACAAACTACTACGCTTCGCCGTGATTCAAAAAATAGACAGCTTTGTCAAAGGGTGCATAGCAGGCATAGCAAGCATACTCCACCTTGGCAGACGCCACACCTGGTTGTTTATAATATACAGCATACTTATATACCTGCTATATATCCTTGGAGGCCTTATCATAGTGCAAGCCTTCGACGAGACACGCCATCTTCCACTCCTCGCCACCTTCGCCATCTACCTCTTCGGCTCTATAGGCATGGCATTCTCGCAAGGCGGACTGGGAGTGTACCCCGTATTAGTACAAATGGCACTCGCCATCTATGGCATAAGCCTTGAAGTAGGCACCGCCGCAGGATGGCTGCTATGGAGCTCCCAACAGGTAGCGGTAATGATGGTCGGCGCCGGCTACCTTATCTATTTCGCACTCATCAAACGACGCAACGCCGTTCAACAATAACCATCTAATAATCAAATACCATCACACTACACCACATACATATTCCACTGTTTTTATCCTTGCTGCTCATCTGTAGCAAGGCATTTGCTGTAAACAGTGGCGATACGGCAACACTTAAAGGCATAGAATTCCACAAAGACATTCCAGACACCACCCTGCTCGGCGGCACCTACCGATTCTATTTCACACCCAACAAAGTAAAAATCGACCTCGTTGAATATCCCACATTTTCCGCCACCGGCATGCAGTTTATCGACAAGCTCGACAGACTCGACGGCAACTACTACATCTCCAAAGGCACCATAGGACAGATACACCAGATCATCACTCCCACATTTGACGGCAAACGACAGTGGCATTACCAGCCAAACCTAACACCGGGCTACTCCAAACAGCCCTACACTATATGCTTCTACCAAGCCAAACGTCCCTACACCCTACTCAGCTACACAAGCTCGCTCAACAAAGAGTACTGCGTTCACGCTTCACACACACAGAACATCCACCCACGCTGGAACGTCTCCATAGACATAGACTTCATCAACCCCGAAGACATCTATGCCAACAGCAACGTAATGAACACCTACGCTGACGTAACTACAAACTACTACAGCAAAGACTCCCGCTACCAGCTCTACGGCGGCATGATACTGCAAAAGCAGCGCATAAGCGAAAATGGCGGACTTACTTCCGACGACCTATTCTCTACATATAGTCAGCTAAACAACCTTACCAGCCTGCCTGTTGTGTCGATGAACAACGGCAGCATATTCAAAGATCTCACGCTCTTCGCCCATCAAAGCTACAACACAGTACGACAAGTTACAACCACAGTAAAACGTACACGCATCGAACTGTCTAAAACCGACAGCGCCACCCTCGACACAATAGAATATGTCGACACACTGCAACCATCGCCATTCAAACTGCTGAACAGTGGCGTTATAGCATTCGACATAGCATATCACCGCTGGAATCGCCAATACCTCGATTCAATACAGACACACACCCTCAGCACACGCCTCTTCTGGACCAACGACGCCTACCCTGACAGCAGATTTCACAACACAGCAAAGACAACCATCGGCATAAAACCTGAATTTATAGGCATCAACGAACACGACACCGCCTACCATTCCTTCGCCTCGCTATCGCCATACTTCATAGAACAAATAGCTCTACCCTTCGGCACCATCAGCGGCGAAGCAGAATACACCATAGGCGGTGGACACCTCAACGGCAACAACCGTATGGCTCTCAATTACACACACCACATCGACAGCTGCCACAACGCCACACTGCTTATAGAATACTCCAACAAAGCCGCCGACTACTTCTACTACCACTACACCAGCAACGACCTCATCTGGCACTGCCCCAACCTCAACAAAACCAACACCCTCCGCCTCGACCTCTCCTACCGCTACTCCAACATAATGACTGCCAACATCACAGCCACAAACATCAACAACTACGTGTTTCTCGACGAAAACATAAGACCTCACCAAGCCAACAACAACATCTACCTGCTACAGGGCAAAATCCTGCACCACACCGAACTCTGGCACTTCCTACACTGGGACATGCAGCATACACTGCAATACAGCTCAAACAGCGACGACCTCGCTGTACCACTCTTCGCCACCAAGAACTCAATATATACCGATTTTCACATCTTCCATCACGCACTGCTGGTACAAGCCGGTCTCGACCTCCGCTACCATACAGCCTACTACGCCGACGCCTACTCGCCAGCCGCCGGCGCCTTTTACCGACAAAAACAGGTAAAAATAGGCAACTACCTATGGGGCGACATCTTCCTCAACCTACAGCTACAACGCGCTGTAATATATCTAAAACTGGGACACGTCAACAGCATCTGGGAGACTCACCCCAACTTTTTCACACTGCCACACTACCCCGGCAACAAATTTGGCTTCTACTACGGAGTAGTATGGAAATTTTTCGACTAAGCCAACAACTCATTATTAACATTAATACATAACATTATGACACTATTAGAGCAAATCCGCGCCAAGGCAAAAGCCGCCAACAAGTGCATCGTGCTTGCCGAAGGCACCGAAGAACGCACCCTCAAAGCCGCCGACTACATCCTACAAGAAGGCATAGCCCGTCTTATCCTCCTCGGCAACGAAACAGAGATTAAAAACCTCGCCAACCAATGGGGACTCAAAAACATCGACAAAGCCCAGATCATCGACCCCGTCGCCAACGCCAAGAAAGAGTACTACGCCCAGATGCTCTGCGAGATACGCAAGAAAAAAGGCATGCAGATGGACGAAGCTATGCGTCTTGTCGAAGACCCACTCTACCTGGCCTGTCTGCTTATCAAAAACGGCGACGCCGACGGTGAAGTTGCCGGTGCTCGCAATGCTACTGGCGACGTGCTGCGTCCTGCATTCCAAATCGTCAAAACACTGCCAGGTGTCAGCGTAGTCAGCGGTGCCTTCATCATGATACTGAAAGACAAAACCTACGGCGAAGATGGCATGCTCGTATTCGCCGACTGTGCAGCCACACCATGCCCATCAGCAGCCGAACTGGGACAGATTGCCGTCGTGTCCGCCAAAACAGCCAAAGCTATAGCTGGCTTTGAAGAGCCAAGAGTAGCCATACTCAGCTTCAGCACAAAAGGCAGCGCCCACCACGAACTCGTCGACAAGGTAATAGAGGCCACCAAGATAGCCCACGAACTCGACCCAGAAGTAAAGCTTGACGGAGAACTGCAGGCCGATGCAGCCATAGTAGCCAAAATAGGTGCCAGCAAGGCGCCGCAAAGCGAGATTGCCGGTAAAGCCAACGTCCTCGTATTCCCTGACCTTCAGAGCGGCAATATATGCTACAAGCTTGTACAACGTCTCGCCGGTGCCGAGGCAGTAGGTCCCGTCATGCAAGGCATGGCAGCACCTATCAACGACCTAAGCCGCGGCTGCAGCATAGAAGACATCATCAACGTTGTCTCTATCACCGCATCACAAGCCGCCGCAAAATAATACTTTTACACACAAAACAAACAATCAAGCGGGTGCCTTTCAATCAGACACCCGCTTGACTTTTTTTTTGCAGCAAAAATACTGCAGTCTTTGCATTGACGATGTAAATTTGTAAGTAAGCACCCGATGAAGTACACTGTATAAACAGGCAAAAAAAACAGCCACATTCCTTTGCAGAAATGTGGCTCCTGACTTCATCACTTTTTTGTGCCGTCACATAGCGTAAAATAAAAATCAATGAGTTACATTATATTTCAGGGTGACTTTGGGTGACGCAAGCAAAATAATGTGTACTTTTTCACAATGTTCGTATGCAAGAAAAACAAACGTTCAGGCACCGTCAGCGTTGTCGTTGTGAGCAAAGCACACGGAAAATTCACAGAAGTGAAGAATTTTAGAGTGACAAAGTCAGAAGAAGAAGTCAATGAACTGTTTCGAAAAGCTCAGTTATGGCTTCGTACTCATGGTGGTAAGCACCCGATAAATCACACGTTGTGGGAGTAAAAAAGCTGTTGTAGTTTTGCGGATTGAAATGCAAGAACAAAATCAAAACACAACAGCATGAAAACATACGGTTTAT
>JAZRVD010000170.1:0-1993 GCA_045598945.1 Bacteroidales bacterium
CATCTGTACCCTTACCTTGTGCCTTAAGCTAAAGGTCTCCTGCTGGGTTACAGGTACATAAAAAGCGCCGTCTCTAAAATCTACCTCGGCTGGATAGAGCTTTGATATAGAGCCTATGTTAAACTCTGCCAGCTCTATATCATTAATATTAAAATCGCCCTCTGGCGTGAATTTAAGGCTATACTGATCTCCCTGTAGCATATGCGCCTCCTTATCTAGTTAAATACTCGTTTAAACTCTTTTCGGCGTCCTTTAGGGCGTCTATATTATTGCCGTCTAATGCATGGCGGATAAGTGCCAGCAGGCACCTAAGTATAACGCCGTCTGCTTGGTTATCGTGCGCCAGCTTGCGGTCGTGGTCGTCTAGTCTTGCAGTGATCTCGACTATATCGGCCTCGGCCTTGTCAAGTCTGGCGGCCTGCGCCTCGCTCGGCGCCTTTGCTTTTTTAATAAGGCTGGCAAAAAGAGTAAGCACTCCTGCTACAGCCATAATTAATGCGCAGCTGGTGCTTATGGCACCTATTAACTGCGCAGGTGTAAAAGTAATCAATAAGTTATACCTCCTAAATGGCTGTAAAAGATATAGAGCCCCAAGAGCCCCAAGAGCCGCTCTGTTTTTTTCGCAGGTACAGCACTCTGTTGGTAGAGGTAGTACGTGTAAAAAACTGCAGTGCGTTTGTACCAGAGACGATATTTATTAAAAAGCCTATATAATTTACAGGAAGATTAGACCAACCAGTAACTGAGCTTATATAGTAAATACCCGTCTCTGTTAAGTCGTTAGCGTTGGTTACTTTCGGGGTTTTTATGCCCAAAAAGCTGGCGAGCGTGTCCAAAGTCGCCACCTCGCTGCCGTTAGCCGTTATGCTGCCTGCAGCTGATAGCGCCAGATCGGTGTCAGACTCCAGCAATATATCGCCTCCAAAAATATTAGTAACCTCGTTGCCCGTTATAACTACCGAGCTCTCGGCAGTTACCAGCACGTTGCCGCTGCTGGTATCGTCTGGGGTTGTACGTTCGCCGTACACTTCCAGAAAGTCGCCCTTGTTATTTATGAAAGTGTAGCCTGCGTCTATGTCTTGTGTTGATATTGTAAGGCTGCCAGCCATTTTTACGGTTGCGTCGCCGTCTGCACCTCCTAGCACAATATCCGACGGGCTAAACTTAGCCACCACATTGGTACCCTGTCGCATAAGTAGCTCGTTAGATTTCAAAAGCAGATTTCCTGCTATGGTGGTGCCTTGCGTCTCTGATACATGCAGGCCGTTGTTGTCCGACCACACATAATTTTGCGGATCGTGCCAACTCTGGCTCTTTGTGCCAGTAACGTCTGTGACGCTTAAAGTAACCTGTGTCCCTGTGTTTGTTAAGCTCACCGTAGGGCTAACGCCGTCCTTACCGTCTGTGCCGTCAAACTCGCCAGCGTCTGCTCTAGCTACCACCGTGTTAGCGCTCGCCTCTGCTGCCTGTGCTGCTGTAGCTGAGGCTCTGGCAGTTATCTCTGCAGCCTGTGCTGCACTGGCCGACGCTCTGGCCTGTGCCTCTGCTGCCTCTGCAGCTGCCCTAAGCTCCTCGACCTTTTCCAGTAAAGCCGTGTCTACCTCGTTTTTAAGCTCTACTATATTGCTAAACGTGCTGCGGTTTTGGGTCTCGTCTGTTAAGCAGATCGTATGCTGTACTACTCTGGCCTCGATATACAGAGGAGGTTTAAAGCTCTCGTCTATAATCTTTACCGTATCGCCTATATTAACGTCTGCGTAGCCGTCTACGTTATACGTAAGTCTCGGTACGCTAAGCTCTCGCAGCTTGCCTAAAGCGTCTGCGTAAAGCTCGTTAACGTCCTCTATCTCTGCAGCGTCGTAACGGTATAGTATGTACTGATCTGCAGAGCCAGCTGCATAACTCGGGAAAATAGAGCACGCCAGTGGGGCGTATATAATGGTATGGCCTGCCGTGTGCTCATACTCCAGCACGCCGTCGGCGTTAAACTCCT
>JAZRVD010000171.1:0-8470 GCA_045598945.1 Bacteroidales bacterium
ATCCACGCCAGCCCCTCTATATCGCCATATCCGCATGCCGCCATCAGCAGCAGAGTGCCGGCAAGGTCGGCATCCATTATCTCCGCCCTGCGGCACGGCGCCATACGGCTCTCTGTGGCAAGACTATACAGCCTGTAGCACACTCCGGGAGCCACTCGACCGGCGCGCCCCATGCGCTGCACCGCCATGTCCATCGACACCCTGCGTGTTGTCAGCATACCCATACCGCGGCTGTAGTCCACCTCGCGGCACCAGCCGCTGTCCACAACCACCCTCACCCCCTCTATGGTCAGCGAGGTCTCGGCAATGGCGGTGGCAAGCACCACCTTGCGGCTATCGGCAGGTGCTATGGCGCGTCGCTGCTCATCGATAGGCATGCGACCATAAAGCGGCATCACACTCACGCCGTCAAGCCTCCCCTCCAACATCTGGCAGCACTGACGTATCTCCCCCTCGCCAGGCAGAAAGGCAAGTATGTCGCCCTCGTCTGCCTCCACGGCATGCCGCACCGCCTGAGCCACAGACACGGCAATATTATCCGCCTCTGCCTCCACACCACGCCGCACCTCTACAGCATACTGCCGTCCAGTGCAGCTCACCACAGGAGCTTGCAATGCAGAACATATATTCTCGGCATCGATAGTGGCGGACATCACCACCACACGCAAATCGTCGCGCACCACCTGAGCCTCGCGCACCATGCACAATGCCACATCGCTATGCAAGCTGCGCTCGTGAAACTCGTCAAACACCACCACGTCCACGCCCTCCAAAAATGGGTCGTCGACAAGCCTTCTGGCAAGCAAACCCTCGGTAAGCACCTCTATCTGCGTATCATCCGACACACACCGCTCAAACCTAATACTATAGCCAACCCTCTGCCCCACTCTCTCACCTATCAGCCACGCCATACGTTCTGCCACATGCCGTGCCGCCAATCTACGAGGCTCTAACATCAGCACCTTCCGCCACTTGCAGCTGTCATTTGAAGCATTGGTAGAATATCTTCGAGGTGTCAAACCATCAGTCTCAATGCCTATCAGGGCCAACGGCAGCACAGTACTCTTGCCCGCTCCCGGCGGAGCGGTAACCACCACAGCGCCATGCTGCTCCAACGTCTCGCACAGCTCGCCAGCAATCTCCACAGCCGGCAACATCTTGTCATTCAAAACCATAGTCATGCACTTTTGCAATGCAAAGATAAAGAAAAAATAGGATTCCATAAATCGAGCCAATAAAACAATACTGCAAAATTGAAGCATATACAACATCTTATATTGAATATTTGCATCGCAAGACGTAAATGTCCGTAAATTTTTAGACAATGCTATTAATGATTATCCGCAAGGATGCACTTTTTTGTGGCAATTCTATATAGCCTGACATCATTAAATTATATGATGTAAGTTGTATCCTGCCAGGTGCAAAATCATTCAGCCCAACGGCAACGCCTTGGATATGTTACGTTCATCCAACATACGACCCATATGGTCAACAAGCAAAAATATCATACCCCCCCCTTTTTTTTCTCAACCTATCTCAAAGTATATCATAAACCTTAATATTAATAATTTTATGTATCTTTACCGAGAATTACAACAGTAGATGTTTCGCCGTCAAAGCACTATAAAATAGCCTATTATCACCCACAATAGCATCGTAGCAAGACAAAAATTAACATCAAAAACCACAAGACAAAGGCGGTAAACTATCATAAAACGACAGTTAAATCTATTTTGTTGATAACTTATGATAAGTTATCCATCTTCAGAAGATAGCAAGACATGGTAGACTACAACATAGACATAAACGGCAAGACAATACTTGTAACCGGTGCCGCCGGCTTTATAGGTGGCAACCTCGTCAAGAAACTCTTCCGCGACAACAAGAACATACACATTATAGGCGTCGACTCGATGACAGACTACTACGATGTCAGCATAAAACGAGAGCGACTGGCAGAGATAGAAGCCATGGGCGGCGACTGGCAATTCATACAAGCCTCTATAGCTGACAGCGATACTGTAGAAAAACTCTTTGCAGACAACAACATATCACTCGTCGTCAACCTCGCCGCCCAGGCTGGGGTGCGTTACAGCATCACCAATCCCGACGCATATATAGAGAGCAACATCATAGGCTTCTACAACATTCTGGAAGCCTGCCGTCATCACGAAGTGGAGCATCTTGTCTATGCCAGCAGCTCGTCGGTCTACGGCGACAACGCCAAAGTGCCCTACTCCACCGACGACAAAGTCGACAACCCCGTGTCGCTCTACGCCGCCACCAAGAAAAGCAACGAGCTGCTTGCCCACGCCTACAGCAAACTCTACGACATACCCACCACAGGACTGAGATTCTTCACCGTCTACGGCCCTGCCGGCCGCCCCGACATGGCGTACTTCAGCTTCACAAACAAGCTGCGCGAAGGCAAGAAGATACAGATATACAACTACGGAAACTGCCAGCGCGACTTCACCTACATCGACGACATAGTAGAAGGAGTGTCAAGGGTGATGCGGCACGCACCAGAGAAGCACACAGGCGACGACGGCTTGCCGATACCGCCCTACAAACTCTACAACATAGGCAACTCCACGCCCGTCAACCTCTTAGACTTCATCACCATACTGCAAGAAGAACTAATCTCCGCCAAAGTCCTCCCCCCCGACTACGACTTCGAAGCTCATAAAGAGCTTCTCCCCATGCAACCCGGCGACGTACCCATAACCTACGCCGACACCACCCCATTAGAACAAGACTTCGGTTTCAAACCCTCAACACCACTGCGCACCGGCCTCCGCAACTTCGCACTGTGGTACGCAAAATACAATAGTATACAATGATTAAAAAATTGTTTTATTTATATTCATTTGTTGAAATAGAAAAAAAATTGGGGATAAATATAACCACCGATGGATATGCTGTGAATGCCATCATATCACCACATTAACATCCGGAACAGTAATGCATGGAAGCAAATTGCCATCAATGTATTGGTTCACGATGATGCATCTTCTGATGTCATCAAAGAAAACATTTTCAGCATCAAAACTGCAACGTCAGCTCGGTCAGAAGCGGTATCAACCTATTTGAGAGATGCTCCATAAACTCAGAAGCGTAATGAGTTAAAGGGATGGAGAGTACAAGTTGAGCGATACCATCGAACTTGACGAGAGATATTTCACCAAGGAAGACCTCACGGAGAATGTCAGTGGACAGAAATGCGGGATCGGAAGCCAACGGAAGGCCAAGATTCTTGTGATGGTGGAGAGCGAGTCTGTGGAGAGCCCCAGAAAAGGCATGAAGGACCGCAGGTGCTGACATATAAAGATGAAAGTGATACCAGACATTTCTTCGAACACCCTCATGTCGGCCACGAAGAATTGCGTAGACAAAGATGCATTTGCCATTATGGACAACTTGTCAGGTCATCCTGGGGTCGAGGATGTTGTCGCTGGTTCCGACAGGTAGACCACACCAGGGAAGGATGCCACGAAGAGCCTCCCTTGGGTACACATGGCGATAGATAACGCCAAACCTAAGTTCAACTCATAAATGCAACTTTTACAGAAAAAGGAGGAGCAAAAGATGAAGATGAATCAACTTAAGGCGGGAGCAGCTTTAAATTATGTCATTATTGGGCTCAATGCGTTATTGGGTCTGGTATATACGCCATTTATGTTGCGTATGATGGGACATAGTGAATATGGTCTATATTCGCTTGTTTCATCTGTAATTGGATATTTGACGATTCTTGATTTTGGCTTTGGTAACGCAATAATCAGATATACAGCAAAATATAGAGCCGAGGAAAAAGACAAAGAGCAATCCTCGATGTTTGGAATGTTTCTGATACTATATTCGGTGATAGGTCTAATAGCATTCATTGGAGGACTGGTGCTTTATTTCAATGTGGATTCCTTGTTTGGAGCCACAATGACTGTTGATGAATTGTCAAAAGCAAAGATTATGATGCTTATCTTGACTTTCAATTTAGCCGTCACTTTCCCTTTCAGCATATTTGGTTCGATTATTACAGCCTATGAGAATTTTGTGTTTCAGAAAGTAATCCAAATTGCAAGGTTACTTCTAAGTACAGCTGTAATCATCGTTTTGCTTCTATATGGTTATAAAGCTATAGCAATGGTTATTGTCCATACAATATTCAATGTTGCGACATTATTGATAAATCTACTCTATTGCAAGAGAAAACTAAAAATCAGATTTACATTTGGTAAATTCCAATGGGGATTCCTAAGGGAGATCTCTATATATTCTTTTTGGATATTCCTTATTCAAATTATGGATAAGATATATTGGAGTACAGGGCAGTTTATTCTCGGTGCAATATCTGGCACAGTTGCAGTATCTGTCTTTGCTGTTGCAATACAATTGGAGTCTATGTATATGACTTTTTCTAATGCTATTGCGGGTGTGTTTCTTCCAAGAGTTTCGTATATGGTAGCAAATAATGCGTCAAAAGAACAAATATCAAATTTATTTATTAAGACTGGAAGAATTCAGTTTATGATTGTTGGGTTGATTCTCTCTGGCTTCATTGTATTTGGTCGTCAATTTATTAATATATGGGCAGGTGATGGTTACAGTGATGCTTTTTATATTGCATTATTATTTTTTATTGCACTTTTTACTCAACTTATTCAAAATTTGGGAATAATAATATTGCAAGCAAGAAATCAAATTAAATTTAAATCGCTTTTGGACATATCGATGGCTGGGATTAGTGTTTGTTTTCAAATAATACTTTCAAAATATTATGGTGGTATCGGATGTGCAATAGCTATAGCGGGAGCTTTTATTATTGGGCAGGGAGTATGCTTGAATGTTTATTATTCAAAGAAACAAGGGATTAATATAGTATTGTTTTGGAAGGAAATAATCAATATGGCAATAGTTCCTATCATCATCACAGTAATTGGTGTAATACTTTTGATGCGCATCAATTTTTCATCGATTATATCTCTTCTAATTGGAATTTGTTGCTATGTTATAGTTTATATGGTACCATTCTGGAAATTTAGTATGAATCAATCTGAAAGAGAATTGTTTTTTCAACTGGTAAATAAAATAATTAGAAAGTGAAAGCACTTTTTTATCAATAAATTTTACTGAATAACATATATTTTCTATTGAAATGAAACTGATTACCGTATTTACACCCACATATAACAGAGCATATTCTTTGCCGCAGTTATTTGACAGTCTATGTCGTCAGACATCAGATGATTTTCTGTGGAGCATTATAGATGATGGTTCTACGGACAATACCGAAGCTTTGGTTTCTGAATGGCAAAAGCAAGCTAAATTTGAGATTCTGTATGAGAAAGTGCTAAATGGCGGTAAAATGCGAGCTCATAATAAGGGAGTCGCAAAATGCACCACAGAACTTTTCGTATGTGTTGATAGTGATGATTTTCTTACTGATGATGCCGTTGAGACAATAGTTAGTACGTGGCAGAACCGTGCGAAGTCTGGTTTTGTAGGCGGCATAGCCGCCTACAAAACCATGCGAAAAGGTGATTCGTACTATATCCCAGCACGTTTTCCAACCACTGAAGATAGTCCTTTAATATGGCTTTATGAACATGGATTTAAAGGTGAAACCACATTGATCTTTGCGACGGAAGTTATTCGAAAGTTCCCTTTCCCGGAATTTGAAGGGGAGAAGTTTATTCCCGAAGGAAGTGCATACATACTGATGGATCAAGAATACAAGTATCTCCTTTTGGATAAATCATTGACGATTTGCGAATATCAAGAGGACGGCTATTCTTTGAACAGTCTGAAATTAACCGCCAAAAATCTAAAGGGGAAAGCTTTCCTATACAACTTATACTTAAAATATAAGTCATACACAATGGTTGATCGTATCAAGTGTATGGTTAAGTATATCACCTTTTCAAGGTTAGGTAAGGTTAAAAATATTTTTCGAGATATGAATGGATATCATTATCTATATCCTATTGCTTTAGTGCTGAGCATAGGTTATGAATTGAAAGTACGACGCAGATTCAAGATATTCAAATGACTAAGAAAAGACATTCAATAATTCTTTTAACAGCATTGTTGTTGGCAGGTTTATCATCCTGTCTCGTAATACCCATGCTATCTGCAATATCTGCAATATTAATAGGTATTCTTGTAATCGTAGAGGACGAACAATATGACTTCTATACACTGCTTGCATCATCAGTATTTTTTAATGCCATTGCCATTAGTGGAAATCTGATGATGAATGTGTTCGTATATATCTATGTATTCAAATGTTTTATATCCAATAATATTCAGTTGTATGGATTGGCATCAGGACTATATATACTCCTATGTTTGGTTGTGTTTATGCAGGACATCATAAAGGGAACTTTTACCCATGCCTTGTGGGAGGTAGAAAAATTGCTGTGGCTGTTCACCTTTGTATTAGCATTCAATCCCAAACAATATGATCATAAATATGCCATTATCTTATTTTTCATTTCGCTATGTTGTAACAATGGATGTAATATATTTAACACACCAAATCTAAGTGCTTTAGGTGATCCATCTGTTTTGCATTATAGGCTTGGGGAAGGAGATATAGAAAGCGGAACCTCAAATAATCTTGGTGGAGCAATGGGATTTCCAGTTAGAACAAATCTTGCAGTCTCATTAGTTATTCCACTTATGTATAAACATACCTTAGGAAGAATGGCTCAAGTTATTATGGCTATTTTATCAGCAGCACTATTAGTTGTAACCTTTTTTACGACAAGTCGTGTATGCCTTATTGGTTTAAGCGTGTTAGCCATCATGCTTATATTACCAACATTACGTTCTCCTCGAAAGGCTATTCCATACGTAGTAATACTTGTTGCTGTTTTGTATTATGTACTTAACTCATCAATTTCTGAGACTATTTTTTTCACTCTAAGTTTATCGTTACCGATTCTTTTCATGGAACAATATTTTCAATTCTTTTTAACAAACCTTTCGTAGTTATTGGAAATAAAAAAAGGGGAATGGATAGACTTCTTAATATCTTAAAACTTGTTGACTTGCAGTCAAGATTACTAACTAACTCTGCTGACATAAAGCAACTTTTAAAAAATCCTATTGACTACAGTATTGTTAACAATAAATTATCCAAGATGAGAGTTGCATCACTTAAATTCATAGAAGAGAACTTATAGGCTTCACATGAAATAATTCATTATAAGATTTTATATGTATAATGCTTATTGGCACTGGCCAACATATCTTTTATTTGTATTAGTAACACTTTTAAGCCTTTTTTTCATAGGTCGTTATGATAGAGACGAAAACAAAAGTAACAAAACTTTATTGTTGGGACTACTCCCCATTTTTTGTTTATTTTTTTTCCGAGATGAGAGTGTAGGTAAGGACTTAGTACGTTACAGTATCCATGTGGATAATGGTATATATGAATTGTATCAATTGATATCGGGAGAAAGAATCAATGAGCCATTTTTCACTATTATATACTTTGTCTCTAATTTGCTGGGCGGAGTGCGACCATTTATCTACTTAACCTCTTTCTTCGAATTTCTGTTCTTGTTTATTGCAATGAGAAGGTTTAGAAGTCATGAGATTGATACCCGATGGATATTCTTATTATTTTTTGCTTTGATAGGAATTAAATCGTTCAGTATGATTCGTAATGGAGTATCGGTTGCCTGTTCTTTATGTGCTTATAGTTTTTTATTGGATACTGGTCGTAAGAGATGGATTGGGTATTTAACATATTCAATTGTTGCAATTGGATTTCACATTAGTGCTGTATTGAATTTTATAATCTTTGCTTTGTGTTATCCTCCAAAATACACTATAGAAAACATGAATGGTGTCGTTTTTAAACGGTGTAGTTATATTTTTTTGTTTTTTTTAATGGTTTATATATTCGGTCTGAATACGCTCTCTGATTATCTGATATCTTTTGAAGAAGGAAGATATGAACGGTTTGCAATTCATAAAAAAGATTTGGGTTTAGGTAATTTAATAACGAGGATTCCTTTTATTGCCATTGTTTTTTATTTTATGAAAACTACTCAATCTCGCATAAAAATAAACATAGCTCCATTTATTTTATTGACGATTGCCGATTTGTTTATATCTCAAATGAAGTATTTAGCGACTGATTTTGAGCGATTGACGACGTATACTTCTCTGGCGATACCTGTCATGATTGCTGTAATGTACCGTTCATTTAATGGCGATTCTAATAGGTTAATCAAATATTTGTGTGTTGTGCTAACGCTTTATATGGTTTATGATAGGCTATATTTCAGTGGGGTTCTAAATGAATCTGGATGTATGCCTTATCATTTTATGAGCTTATAGATTATACTAAGAATAAGAATATGAAGAAAAGAATATTATTCGTTTTACCTAATTTAAGCATGGGCGGTGCAGAAAAAAAATATAGTTGAATTATTTCGAGTTTCCGATTTTG
>JAZRVD010000172.1:0-4798 GCA_045598945.1 Bacteroidales bacterium
TAAAGAAAGGAAAAAAAATGAACTACCTACCCAGAATAGCGGATCGAATACTACAAGACAGAATAGAAGCGTTTGGTGCGATACTAATAGAGGGTCCAAAATGGACAGGCAAGACAACAACAGCAGAGATGCATGCCCAAAGTGTGTTAAGGATGCAAGACCCCGACAAAAGGGAAGAATATCTCACCACAGCATCAACAAAGCCATCGCTATTACTAAAAGGAGAGCAACCACGTCTAATAGATGAATGGCAAGATGCGCCATTGCTATGGGACTCGGTACGCATGGCAGTAGACAAGTCGGGTGGAGCACCAGGTCAGTACATTTTAACTGGGAGCAACACCGTAGACAGGGAAAAGATAATGCATAGCGGTACCGGCAGAATATCCCGTATGAAGATGTACACCATGAGTTTGTGGGAGACACAAGAATCCTCTGGCGAAATATCGCTACAGCAGCTATTCGACGACCCTAACCACAATATTGATGGGGCAAAAAGCAAGTTAGACATACCTGGGCTAATAAGAGCGGCATGCCGGGGAGGATGGCCGGCAGCTCTCCAACTGAGCGAAAGAAGCAGCATGATGATAGCCAAAGATTATGTAAACAGCGTATGCGAGATAGACATATCCAAGCTTGACAAGCAACGCAATCCCAAAATTGCCAAGCAGATATTACGTTCATACGCACGCAACATTAGCACGTTAGCAAAAAAGACCAACATACTTGCCGATGTAACAGCATCGGGAGATATAGCCATCTCCTCCGACACCTTAGACGAATACCTAAGTGTTTTCGAAAAACTTTTTGTCATACAAGACGTTGACGCATGGTGCCCATCCCTACGGAGCAAAACGGCGATAAGAAGTATGCCTAAAAGATGCTTTACGGACCCATCTATTGCCGTAGCAGCATTAGGTGTCAATGCCAACGCCATGGAGATGCAGCTAAAGACTTTTGGCTTCATCTTCGAACAGATGTGTATACGAGATATAAAGGCATATACAACAGACTTTTACTCCAGTGTATCCTACTATCGCGACCGTTACGGACTGGAAGCAGACATTGTATTGCATTTAGAGGACGGCCGGTATGCGCTCATTGAATGCAAATTAGGCAGCCACGAAATAGACGATGGTGCAAGACATTTGCTTACGTTAAAGCGTTTGATACAGGAGCACAACGAAAAAGAGCATCAAGTACCACTACGCGAGCCCGACCTGCTCATAATTCTAACAGGCGGCGAGATGGCGTATTCGCGTCCTGACGGTGTAAAAGTAATACCCCTTGCATGTTTGAAAGACTAAACATGCGAAGGGGTTATGTTACGGTACAGAAAGACTATCAGCTATCGAGCGGCGGCCATTATAGCGTCCTTGTCGATACCACAGTCGCGGTGAAGCTGAAGCAAGGTGCCATGTGTAATGAATTGGTCGGGAATGCCAAGAACAGTAACTGGCGAGTTGCAGCCAACACTATTGAAGTATTCAAGCACGGCGCTGCCAAAGCCACCCATACGCACACCGTCTTCAACAGTTACAATCTTGCGATAACCGGCTTTTGCCACCGTCTGCAAAATATCAGTATCGAGAGGCTTGAGGTAGCGCATGTCGTAGACAGCGACACCGACACCCTCGTTAGCAAGCTGTTCGGCGGCTGCCATAGCGGCGTTGCCCACATGTCCTAACGAAAGAATAGCCACATCGCCTCCCTGTCTTAACTGCTGACCTTTTCCAACCTGTATCGCCTCCATAGGGCACTGCCAGTCGACAAAGACACCCTGCCCTCTTGGGTAGCGAATAACCACTGGTCCCTGGTTGGGCAGCTGTGCTGTGTACATCATCTTGCGCAGTTCATGTTCATTGAGTGGAGCGCATATAGTAAGGTTTGGTATAGGACGTAAGCAAGCGAGGTCAAACACGCCATGATGCGTAGCGCCGTCGTCGCCGACAAGGCCGGCACGGTCGAGACAGAAGACAACATTCAAACGTTGAAGAGCCACGTCGTGCAGTATTTGGTCGTAGGCACGTTGCATGAACGACGAATAGAGGTTGCAGAACGGCATCAAGCCTTGTACTGAGAGACCTGCCGCAAAGGTTACGGCATGTTGCTCGGCAATACCCACATCGAAAGCCCTGTCGGGCATCTGGTGCATCATCATATTGAGCGAGCAGCCTGTAGGCATGGCAGGTGTAATACCTACAATGGCAGGGTTTTTCTCGGCGAGTTCTATTATTGTACGACCGAATACATCCTGATATTTTGGAGGCTGAGGGGCGCCAACAGCAGAGATGCGTTGACCTGTCTCGGCGTCGAACCTGCCAGGGGCATGATATATTACGGGATCTTGTTCGGCGGTGCGAAGCCCCTTGCCCTTCTTGGTAACGATATGCAGCACCTTGGGACCTTTAAGCTCTTTGATTTTTTTAAGGGTTTCTACGAGCTGATTGACATCATGGCCGTCGACAGGTCCGAAATAGCGGAAACCGAGCGACTCGAAGAGATTGTGCTGTCCCAGCAGTGCCACTTTTGCCATAAAGGTGAGCCTATGCCCCATGCGTCTCAGCTTGCCGCTTGTTATGGAGGTGTCTCCATTGTGGTCGCTGCCGCCAAGACGTTTCCAGAGATATTCTTTCAATTCGTTATAGCGGCGCGAAGCGGTGATACGTACAAGGTAGCGGCTTAAACCGCCTACCGCCTTGTCGATAGAGATGCCGTTGTCGTTAAGCACCACAAGCATGTTGGTCTTGGAGACACCTGCATTGTTGAGTGCCTCGAAGGCCTCGCCGCCTGTCATAGAGCCATCGCCAATGACAGCAATATGCTGGCGAGTGTCGTTGCCTTGCAGCTTGGAGGCCATAGCCATGCCAAGCACTGCCGATATAGATGTAGAGCTATGCCCTGTGCCAAAAGCGTCGTACTGGCTTTCGTCGCGACGAGGGAAGCCGCTCAGTCCGCCGTATGTTCGCAGCGAAGGGAAACGGTCGCGACGTCCTGTTACTATCTTGTGGGCATAAGCTTGATGTCCCACATCCCACACCAACTTGTCGTCGGGAGTGTCGAAGACATAGTGTAATGCAAGTGTAAGCTCGACAGTGCCAAGACTTGAGGCGAGATGTCCGGGGTGGGAAGAAAGGGTGTCGATGATATACTGACGCAGTTCTGCAGCCAGAGGAGCAAGTTGCGATACAGAGAGGCGCTTGAGGTCGTCGGGAGAATTGATAGTTTCAAGTAGTGCCAAAACAAAAAATATTTTATCCGAGCATGACGCTCATTATTTTACAAGATGTTAGAAAGCATATTCGGGTTTGCTTTTAGGCAGCGGCACAAAGTCCTTGTTGAGTTTCTTATTTTCGAGCCTGCCTTGAGCATTGTCGTGCAGCTCCCATTTTCCCTCGCGGAATATATATGCCATTTCAGCGCCAGAAGGCACATAATATTGGAAGAGTCCTTCCATGCCTTGCACTTGCGGTTCAAGCTGGTCGAAGATTATCATCTGACGTTTCTCGTCGTGGTTTATCTCCTGCACGACAGTCTTGCCGCCTTGTTTTACACGTTTTTTTTCAACCTCGTGAGTAAACTGCTCTTCATAGCGGAGATTAGCCATGGCAGTAGTGGTATAAGCCATCACCATGCGGCGACGCGTCGGGTCGCGACGAAATACCGGCAAGCCAAACTGAGGCACGCCGCCGCCACGCTTGAAGGATATAGGCTCCATCACCTTGCGCTGCACCAAAAGGTCGACACTTGCACCGCCAAGCAGCACATAAAAGTTCTGACCTTCATATTTTAGCGTTATAAGCTCCTGATACACCGTACCAAACCATTGGTTGGCATCGAGTGTAGACTGTTCCACGTTGATAATGTCTTCCGACTTGTCGTGCAGCTCTGTTACCACCCACTCTTCTTCCTTTTCATCGTATGCCTGAACAAAGCCGAAACACTCTATCTCGCCATTGTCACGACGCACAGGCCATGTGAAGATCCTGAACTTGTTGTCGGAGGAGGTAAGCACCGACACGCGCGTGCCGAAATTCCAACGCCATTTAACAGACTCCTCGTATGTCAAGACATTGGCAAACAACTGAACGACAGCCTCGTTGGCATGATAACGCTCATTATCCGTAGGCGCCTCATAGACTTCCTCAAAAAGATTGACAAGCTGAGCTTCAAACTTGCCCATCGATACAGGCTCTTGTGCATTGGCAAATATACTGCACAATATAATAAAAGATGCAACAATACGTTTCATATTTGATATAACGAAAGCATCACATTATTATTATACAACAAACACCAACAAACCATAATAAACTTTAACAAATATGGATTTTGAAAAGAAAAAGGAGTTTCTATCATCAACAATAGAGCAGGCGTGGAACGACCGCTCGCTGCTTGCCGACCCCTCTTTTGCCGACAGCATACGCCAGACGATAGACATGCTCGACAAAGGGGAGATACGTGTTGCCGAGCCTGTTGCCGAAGGCTGGCATGTAAACGAATGGGTGAAAAAAGCCGTATTGCTTTACTTTCCGCTCTGTCAAATGCAGACCCTTGAAGCCGGCCCTATGGAATACCACGACAAGATGCCACTCAAGCATGCCTACGCCGACAGTCAGGTGCGCGTGGTACCGCCAGCCGTAGCACGCTACGGCTGCTATATATCGCCCAGCGCCGTACTCATGCCCAGCTATGTAAACATAGGTGCATACATAGGTCGCGGCACCATGGTAGACACATGGGCGACAGTGGGCAGCTGTGCCCAGGTAGGCGAAGGCGTGCATCTTAGCGGCGGAGT